>NZ_JAXBLX010000088.1:0-5202 GCF_037027555.1 Halalkalibacter kiskunsagensis
TTCTCTACTTGCATACCTGGATAGTAGTAGTGATCAGCGAAACTTGTGATCGTTCCTTCTTCAAAGTGTACTTGTAAGTTTTCAAATGTTGGATCTTCTTGATAGACATCTTGAATAGTAGAAAACATTTTTTGGTCGTCAATGTAGTATTGTACGTTTTCTTCATCTAATAGAAACTCAATAAATTTTCGTGATTCTTCTGGATGTTTAGCTTGTGCAGATATTGTAAGGAGAAGATCGACACCAGAAACTAATCTGTTCTCATCGGCATTGTTCGTTGCTGGTAAAGCAAATGCTCCTAGTTCAATATCAGGATTGGCTGCTTTAATTTGGCTAATCGCCCAAACACCCATCATGTACATCACAGACTCACCCTTGGCAAAATCTGTGTTTGCCTGATTATAGTTTGTCCCAAATACATCATTGTCTGTATACTCTAAAAGAGTTAACATTTTTTCTGACACTTCTTGATAACGATCAGCAAATGTTATTTCTTCTGCGTGACGTTTTTCAAAGAAATCATCTCCATGCAAGTTTGAAGCTAATGCGTTAAAAGGTGGTAGAGCCGTCCATGCTTCGCCATACGGAGAATAGAATGGAGTTTCACCAGCGGCTTCAATTGTTTCTGCTACTTCAATAAACTCATCCCATGTTTTAGGAATTTCTAATCCTAGTTCTTCAAATTTTGTTTTATTGTATAAAACTGTGTTTGCGTTTGCAGAATGCGGTATTCCATTTGTCTCATCATTTTCTGAAAGTTGGTTAATCATATCGACATAGGACGGAATTACGTTGTCGAGAATGTCATCACCAGTGAAATCCACAAAAGCACCACCATCGGCTGCTTCACCATATACTCGGTCTCCATTGTAAGCAACAATTTCAGGCACATCATTTTGAGATAAGCGCGACATTAACACTGTTCCTGGTTCAGGTACATTGTTTTGTTCAATTTTAATGTTTGGGTGCTCTTCTTCAAATTTTTCAATTAAATCATTAAATATACCAACTGCCTCTGATTTAAATTGGAAGAATTCCAAAGTTACAGTGCCATCATCACTCGCACCGCTATCTCCTCCACCACAACCAGCTAACATACCAACTGCTAAAAACCCTGACATCACTGTACTTAATAATTTTTTCATTTTCTTCCCCCATAATTAATTCATTTTATTGTTTTACATGTTTTGCTATTTAATTCATTATTCAATTTTGAAATTTCTTTAAGATACCACCGCATGACTCTCTTACAACTAATTTTGTCGGAACCACAACTTTCAGCGCGATATCTCTTCCTTCGATTCTCTCCAGCAGCAAATTAACGGCTGTCTTTCCCATTTGCTCAGTGTATACTTTTACTGTTGTGAGTGGTGGACTTACAAAATTGGCCATTTCAATATCATCTATACTAACAATCGCTACTTCATGCGGAACTTTAATACCATCCTCCAGTAAGGCACGAATTGCTCCAATCGCCATCGGATCACTTCCAACAAAAAACGCAGTTGGCAAATTGCCTTTTTCGATCGCCTTTTTCATGATTCGATAGCCTGAAGGCGTTCCCCAGTCATCTAAATAAATATCACTTTCATTTAACTGATGATGTTTTTTCATCATCGATTCATAAGTTTTCTGTCGTATATCCCCCGTGTTACCTGATTCAAAAACTTCACGCATTTTCATACCATGACCAGGTCCACCAATGTAGCCAATTCTTTCATGCCCTAATTCAAGTAAGTATGACATGACTTTTTCGCTTGCTCCTTGTAGATCACACATAACAGAGTCATAAGTTTCTGTTTCGGCAGGTGCATCGACAAAGACGATATGATCATTGTGAATGTAGCGCTTATGAATTTCGCTTTTATCAATATGCCCGACAACAATCAGTCCGTCTAAATCTTCTAATGACTGTTCATTCGTAGCATTCTGCATGCGGACAAATTTAGAAATCTTTATGTTCTTTTGTGAGCATTGCTCTTCAATTCCTTTTCGAATGGAAAGAAAATAAGGATCATCAAATTCATCCTCTTGACTACAGCCCATTAACAAACCGATTTTAACGCTTTCATTTCTAAGAGAAGTTTGTATTCCGCTTTTCTTTTTAGAAGAATAATTCAACTTTTTAGCAACCGCTAAGATCCGTTCTCTCGTTTGTTCCATCACAGTTATCGTTTCATCATTATTAAGCACTCTAGAAACGGTCGATATCGAAACATTCGCTTGTTTAGCAATATCTTTTATCGTTGCCATCACATCACCACTTTTAGTTTTACCGGTAAAACTTTTGCAAGAGTTTTCCGTTAAATTTAGTTTATCAGATTACTTTTATGAAAACAACACTTTTATTTTTCCTTTTTTTTGTCGTTTTTTCCTATATACCACTCATATATTGTGATTATTAAATGTTTTTTAATCAATCCTCCTTATAATCTTTCGAATTCAGTCATTTCATCACTGTGCAACAAAGTAAAACTTTACTCTTTTTACTAAAAAAAGCATAACTCATTAAAGTTACGCCCAACTACTATTATTCTAACCATGTATTTCAAATGTATCCTCTACCGCCTCTTCCTTTCTCACAACTACTAGTCTGTAAAAAAAGAAACTAACTGTTCCTATTGTAGCAAGAATCCCTATCCACCAATACATATTAGAAATCCCATAATATTCAATTATCAATCCGCCACCTAAAGAACCAATCATCCCTCCAACACCAAAGACAACTGTAAGAAAGAAGACATGACCCGTGGCAAGTAAATCCTTCGGTAAAATTTTTGTTACGTATTGAAAAGCACTCAGATAAAACACACCAAAACTTGCTCCATGAAAGAACTGTAGAAAAAGAACACTTTCTGGAGACAAAACAAAAGTCATACATATCCAGCGAATACTATAGAGCGATCCACCAATAATAATAAACGTTAACTCATGAAAACGCCTAAACCATAACCAACCCAAAACAAAAACAAATGACTCTGTTATTACGCCTATAAAGATCGCCCAACCTATTAATGATTCACTCCCACCTAATTCAACAATGTAAATTCCTAAGTAGTGATCATTTGTTCGGTGAGGAATCGTGATCAGTAGCGCTAGTACTAAAAACCAAAGGAATTTCGGCTCTCTCCCTATCTTTAGTGCAGTAAATAAAGTTGCTTTTTTATCCGTTAAATTAATATCCGTAAGTTTTATAGCAAGCAAAAATGTGATGAGAATGACTAATAAAAAAGGATAGAGGATGTTTTCAATTCCAAAAAAGGCTAGCACGTATCCCGATATTAAAGCAGTAATAGCAAATCCAAGAGAGCCCCACACTCTAATTTTCCCGAATGAAATTTTCTTTTCAGTTGCCGTCTTCTGCGCTAAACTTTCGCCTAACGGGTTAATTGGCGAGAAAAAACAATAAAAGATAAACATCATGATGGCTATTGTAGCTAAAGACTCGACATGAAATAAAATGACACTTGTTCCAATAACAAACACCAAACATAAAACTAAGATCCGTTTGATTGATTTATATTTGTCGCTCATATAAGCCCAAAACGGCTGAGCGATAACCGAAGCTAGCGATGCCACTCCTAGCAACCAACCTATTTCCACACTAGAAAGTCCATTATCCCTAAAATAAACAGGTAAATAAGTCCCCACTATTGTCATCGCCGAAAAGCAAAAAAACATAAATGCCATTAAGCGGAGAAGATTATTTGTTCTTCGCATAGATAACCTCCTTACATTACATTAAAAGTGCATTCAAACAGTTATTAAATCGTTACTTCATATAGAAAAGTTAGTTAAACTCATTATTTATAGGTCGCACGATCCATTTATTGTAATATTATTAGTATTCAAAGTATATAAAAACCACGATACTTTTAAAATATTATAAGCTCACACTAAGAAACGGCAAATGCACTCCTGATACCTTCTTATGAAGCAGCAATTTGAAGAATTATTTTTATCTATAAAACAAAAAGAACCGCATGACCTCTGCGGTCATGCGGTTCACGGTATGGTTTTGGTGGAGACGGTGGGAATCGAACCCACGTCCAAGAATAACGACACTTACGCTTCTACGAGCGTAGTCACTGTATTAGCATTTCGCCAACACTTCGGCCCAGTAACAGGCTTCCATGAGGCTAGTCTGTTTGTTCTCTTCCTTCACCCTCAGACGGAGGGTAACCGGCGTAGCCCACTTAGAGTGAGTCCCAGATCCTACCACATGGGCGATGGAGGGTGGAACCGCAAAGCGCTATTAAGCTGCTAGTGCGAAGTTGTTGTTTTCTTTGCCAGTTAATTGGCTTTGGCGTTTTAACGAGGCCGACCCCCTCGACTCGCCACGTAAGCACGACCTATCCCTGTCGAATCCAAAACGTCCCCAAAATAAAAGTTAGCTAGTAGGTTTCCCTTGCAAGCTAAGCGATAAAACAAAGTGTCTTGAACAGTAAGTTAAAAATAACTTCTCCCGCTCTCGACACTTATTATTATAGCATACCCACTAACGAATACAACTGGTAAATTCCTACCAATGTAAATCGCCTGCTTTCTTACCCTTTCATTCGCTCTCTCAACGCACGATCGACTTCACGCTTAGCATCTTGACGCTTAAGTGTTTCGCGCTTGTCATAGTTTTTCTTACCCTTAGCAAGGCCAATCAACACTTTAGCAAACCCATTCTTCAGATACACTTTTAAAGGAACAAGCGAATATCCTTTTTGCTGAGTTTGTCCAATTAACGTATTAATCTGCTTTTTATGAAGAAGAAGCTTGCGCGCACGAGTTGGATCATGGTTGTACCGATTCCCTTGCTCATACTCACTAATATGTGCGTTGTGGAGATACATTTCCCCATTCACAATGCGAGCAAATGAATCCTTTAAATTCATTCGACCTAACCGCATTGATTTAATTTCCGTACCTTTAAGCACAATTCCTGCTTCGTACGTTTCTTCAATAAAGTAATCATGACCAGCACGCTTGTTTTGAGCGATCACATTACGGTCTTTGTCTTTTACAGCCATCTGCTACACCCTTTTGCTTCATGACATTTTCTTAATGATAGCAAATACGAAAGACAAACGTCAAAGAGATTATGAAAAAAAGGTGGTTTTTCCCTTTTTTTCATAATCTCGACGCGTGAGCGGAGCCGCTGCTTTCTTTTGAGTGAGCTAGGAGTGCTCTTCTCCTAGCTTGCGTGCAGCG
>NZ_JAXBLX010000089.1:0-5112 GCF_037027555.1 Halalkalibacter kiskunsagensis
TTTCTTTGCACAAAATAACTTTATTGAACATTTTGAGTATTTTTAATAGTTAGTCTAATTTAATGCAACACTAGTGTCCTTTCATAAATAAAGTAAAACGATAAAAACACTTTATTTAAGCCATGTATCAGCTCTAGTCCATAGTATAGAATATACATTGTTCCAAGTAATTTTAAAAGAAAAGGAGTTTTAATAGATGAATATACAACTAATTCGAAATGCAACATTAGTCGTTGAATATGCAGGGAAAAAGTTCTTAATCGATCCAATGTTAGCGGAAAAAGGGGCTTTGCCCGCTTTTGGACCTACTGTTGGCCTACCTGAAGCACCAAGACAAGATCAAAACAATCCTTTGGTAAGCTTGCCAACATTCGTTGACAATATTACTCAAGATATTGATGCAGTTATCGTCACTCATCTTCATCCTGACCACTGGGATATGGCAGCCGTAGAAGCATTACCAAAAGACATTAAACTATTTTCCCAGAATGAAGAAGATGCAACTGTAATCCGCAACGCTGGTTTTCAAAATGTGGAAGTTTTAAAAGAGGATACCATTCTTGAAGATATTCAATTGATTAAAACAAAAGGCGAACACGGAAGAGGCGAAATTTTAAAAGCTGCTGGTCACGTATGTGGGGTAGTCTTCAAACACTCATCGGAGAAAACATTATATGTTGCTGGAGATACGGTTTGGTATGATGCAGTTCAGGAAGTAATTAACACACATAATCCTGAAATCATTGTCGTAAATGCAGGAGATAATCAATTCAATATAGGAGGTTCTCTAGTAATGGGTAAAGACGATGTATATGAAGTTTATAAAGCAGCTCCAAATGCAAAAATTATCTCTACCCATATGGAAGCTGTAAATCATTGGACATTATCAAGAGAAGAGTTAAAAAACTTTACTAATGAAAAAGGAATTTCCGATAAGGTATTAGTGCCATCTGATGGTGAATCTTACACATTCTAAATAGTATTTCATACTAGGTTTTTCTTTGGAGGGATAAAGGTGTCAGTTGAAGCAAATAAACAATTAGTACGTCGTTTTTATGAGACGATTGAAAAAGAAGACTATGAAGCACTAAAAGAATTCGCTCATAAAGATTTTGTGTTTTATCCACAAATTGATACACCGTTTTATGGTGCTGAAGGTCTTGCAGAATCAGAAAAGAAAAATTTTGAAGCCTTTCCAGGGTTCAAAATGCCAATCCAAGCAATCATGGGTGAAGACGACCAAGTTGCTGTGTACCTGATCTTTGAAGGTACTCATACAGGAATTCCATTCCGTGGAGTTCCTGCGACAGGTAAAAAGGTTAGATTCTCGCTTATGATGATGTTACGAATTGCTGATGGGAAAATTATTGAGAAAAGATCACATGTTGATGTAAATGATATTCTTCGTCAGCTTAAATAATCAAAAGACCCTACATCAGGGTCTTTTTTTTAATCCATAACAAACTTCTCTATCTTCTCTATACTAACAGTTTTCATTTTGTTTATGAATTAACAGAACCTAATCACGACTAGATATGCTGGCCGTACAATTCACAGGTAAGATGAATGTTCAAAAACTGTCCTGGCTGCTCATTAGTTTAATTTAAATAATTCACAATGTCAGAAATTTTCACACTAAAATCATACCAGAAAATAACAAGTTACGGTTCTAGGTTTCCTAAAATTATTCAAATCGTTGTTGAGTAGTATGTAGTCAAATACGAAGAAGAGACGATCACTTAATAAACGTAATCGTCTCCGTAATTTTTCAACAGTATCGTTGTACTGTGCAGCAGTTGGTTTCTTAGTAGTTTTTTTCAACATAAGCAACCGTTTAATAAATTTCCGAAAAGATACTCCAATAACTAATACCTTTGGTAAGCTAACAAATTTCTTCCTTACTTTTTTAATTTGTTACCAAGCTATGGTGAGTTTCTGATTTGCTAATTCAGACAATGACTTTTTTGTTGAAAAGGAATGATGGATAGATGAGAAAACGGGAAAAGTTGAATTACAGATGTTATGGAGAAAATAGAGCGCCGGTCTATCATATGCCGTAAACAGACCGACCTCTTTGTCTAATCATGGAAGTTCTACTTGAGCGATTTCACAAATAGATAATGCAATATCCACGATGTTCCCACCGCCAATATCCAATTGTCCGTAAGCGATGCCAAGGCCCACTCTTTGAATAGAAACATTTTGGGCAAAGGAACCTTGCCGCGATCTTAGATTAACGTTGGAAGTAATGAGGGTTTTCAACAACTCTCTCATCGGTCGCTCGACACAATGACATTCGCCGGGAAAATCCACCGGAGGCTCAAGCTCGATTTCAGGACCGGGGGGAAACAGCACGGCGGTAACAGCCGAAATGGCAACGACGTTTGTAATGTTCGTGTTCGGATCGGTGACAGTTACTAAAAAGTCATTCACATCGTCAATCGTGACCAGAAACAACAATGGCGGAGTATTTGGTTCATCAGCAACCGTGCCAAGAATGACCTGCTGACCGATCAGCTGACGCAAAACATTCTGCATGGGGTAAGTACAGCAGTCGCAAAGACTGGCTTCAGGTCCTGGTGGCCCTGCTGGACCCGCTGGGCCGATAGCTCCCCGTGGTCCACGGGGGCCAGGTGGACAGATGCATTTTTTTTCTTTGGCGCTGTAGAAAGCGGATAATGTGGACAGCACCCTTTATATGACTTTATCTTATTTGACAAAGACATCATCTCCTTTACTATTTACCACTAGATTATGTCCATAACAAAATATCTGATTGGACTGTACAGAAAAAATAGAGTGAGCTCACATTACCAGCTTTTTCAGATGTAGCTTGCTAACTTACGTTGAATACGGTGGTAAATCATACTGTAGATAACTCCCCATTAGCTTAAGTACATTCTTTCACAAAGTAACAAAAAAAAAGAACTTTACTGCGTAGTAATTGTCTACTACGTAATACAAGAGTTAATCTAACCCGTTTGCAGAAGACTGACCTAATTGAAGATCAATCAAATATTTATAACACTTTTGAGTCTCAAAAATATGATTTAATAACTTTTATCACCAGAAGGATTGCATTGGTAAACAGTCTGTCATTCTTTGGTACTCTTTTCGTCATTTGGAGGTAAAAGCTATATCAAAGGTGGTACATTTCAATGGCTGTAATCAGAGAAATGAGGAAAAATAGCGAATATCTAGTAAATATCTTTAGTACGCACGTTTCTTTTCTTGCATTTAATCCTCCTTTAAATCTTTCAAACTCAATTATATTTTGACAATTAGCTTTTACTCACTCCATGATTTATCAACTAAATTCTCTTTTTCTAAAATACCCGCATATAATAATTCCTCATTTTAAAAAGATTAGAACGATTCTACTCTAAAAGTATTCTATCTTTAATTCAAAAGGATAATTCTTTCTCTCAGGGTTCTGTGTCGACTTCATTAGAAGGTCTTTAGGTATCACCCTAGAATAATGAATCTTTTTAATCATTGTTTTCAATGTCGCGTTTAAGGCTTCGGGATTGTCCTTAATTTCTACTGTTTCGATCTTTTCAAGAGTTCCTTCTATCTGGGTTTGCATATCTTCAACAGACACATGGTTCATTTCAAATAGTAGGTTCTCACGTTGCCTTTCCAGATACGTCAATTCATCAGTTAGTCGCTGCTTCTTTTCTTTTAGCTCATCATGTGTAAATATACCTGATAATGCTAGGTCAATTAATTTGCTATTTTGGCTTTCTAGTTCTTTTTTTTGTTTTTCTAACTGGTTTAAACGATTTTTTTGTTCAGTTTCGACTATTGAACTAGCTTCAGAATTTAATGTTTGTAGATATTCCTCTAATTCCACTTTGTATTTTTGGAGATGCATCATGACATTTTTCTCAACATGATCCAGCTTAATGCCTGCATTACCACATTTTTCACCTTCGTCCGTTAAATACTCACATTTCTTAATCGTATACATTTTTAATTTATTATCTTTTCTAACCGTCATTTTTCTTCCGCACTCTGAACAATAAATCAAGTCTTTTAACATCGTCACTCCTGTTTTAACTGCTGGTTTTTCTCGTGAAAATGTAGATCTTTTCGCACGTTCTTCTCTATCTTTATTTACTTCATTCCACAAGCTTGCTTCAACAATTGGTGGATGAGTGTCTTTACTAATAATCGTCTCCACAGTTTCATATGTAAATTTTCCATTCTTCTTTACCTTTTTCCGGTCATTAAATACTGTCCATCCTTTATAAACAGGATTTTGAATAATTCGTTTAATAGACGGCAAATTAAAATGTTTGCCAGTAGCTGACTTGTAACCTTCCGCATTCAAAATATCTCTGATTTTATAACTTCCTAATCCTTCTGAATGAAGCTTAAAAATATAGCGAATTGTTTTCGCATTTTCTTCATCAATTTCAAGCTTCTTAGTCAAAGAGTTTCTTATATAACCAAAAGGCACGACGCCAGTAATATATAATCCAGCTTTCGCCATTTGAATTTTATTGTATTTCGAACGCTTCCCTATTAACGCATGTTCTTGTGATGCAATAAGTGATCCAAAACGAAAGGTTAGTACATCGTTATCATTATTTGCTAAGTCGTAAAGTTTTTCCGGTGTTATAATAGGCTTATCATAATCTTTACAATACTGCAGCACGGTTTCAGAGATTAATCCATTCCTTGATAACCGTGATAACTCTACGACTAAAATCGCATCAAATTTTTCAATTTCATTCAGCAACTTCTGCAACTGTGGTCTTTGGTCAAGATCAGAAGCCCCTCCAGATAGTACTTCTTCATATGTTTCGTAAGTGTATCCATTGTCTTTTGCAAATTCGGATAAAAGAGCTCTATGATTGCTTAGAGTTTCGAAATTTTCAGATTTCTTCTCTTGTGAAATACGTAGATACTTAGCAACATGATTGATCTTTTTAGAAGAAGTTGACACTCAACCATCAATTCCTTTCTATTTAGTTATGGTAATTATTAGTAATAGATTATCATGGGATTATACACTTACAATAAGAAATATTGCAGGTACACTATATCCAGACGTATGACCGCGCAACCCTTCAATGATTTCCAGTCCCTTAGAAATAGGAGCTCTAA
>NZ_JAXBLX010000008.1:0-132545 GCF_037027555.1 Halalkalibacter kiskunsagensis
CCTATTCAATATAGGAATCATCTTCTAGTTGCTTAATCTCTTTTTTTAGAGTGTCCTTGACATAGGTGCCAGTTTAAAAAGGTCGGGTTTTGACCTTTTTGGGGCTCCCTTGAATCAGCGTGCGGAGCCGATACCTGCCTTTTCGTTCCCTATGAGTGCCCTTCTCATAGGGAACATGTATCGTGTGGAGCCCCTTCTTTCTTTGACAAAAAGCTCGGGTTTTGACTTTTCAGGGCTCCCTTAATTAGTTAATCAGTATATCCCATTAAAATACGCGCGTATGGCGAATTAGATGGGAGGACGATGACCGTTTCATCTCCGATTGTTTTTTCATAGGATTCAAGGGTACGATATAGCTGATAAAATTCAGTATCCCGTCCAAATGATTCATTGTAGATACGGGCAGCCTCTGCTTCCCCTTCCCCTACAATCTCGTTGGCATCTGCATTAGCTGTCGCAATCATTTCTGTTACTTCACGATCTGTATTAGACTGAATCCGATTAGCTTCTGCATCCCCTTGAGATAAATATTCTTGTGCTGTTGCATGACGCTCAGAAATCATCCTGCTATAAACAGCTTGCTCATTCTCTTCTGGTAAATCCGTACGCTTCATTCGAACATCCGTTAATACAATTCCGTACTGGTTACGCTCAAGTGCCTCATTGACTCGGTCACGAACCAATTCATTAAAGCTTCCTCGAGAAGATTTTTCTTCATTAATAATTTCATCAAACTCCAATTGACCTAACTCAGCTCGAATGGCTGAGAAGATTAATTCTCCCATAATTGCCTCTGCCTGCTCCGCCGTTCGTGCATTGGAAATCATTAGTTGCGGGTCTTCAATTCTCCAAATTGCATAGTGATCAGCAAGCATACGCTTTTTGTCTCTCGTATTTATTTCCGCTGGAGGAATGTCATAAATCATTTGATATTTTGGTAGAGTAGTAACTGATTGGATAAACGGAATCTTAAAGCTAAGACCTGGCTCATCCTCAATTCGTACAACCTCCCCAAACTGCCTTACAACTTTGTATTGACCTTGCTCAACAATAAAGAGGTTACTAATAATCGTTGCTAAAAGTGCTATTAGAACAATAACCGTTGCTCCTAGCTTCATAAACTTTCTCCACTCATCATTTGGACGGCGCTCGTTCAGATCAACAATGTTCTCATCGCTCATTAGTTACTCCCTCCTTCATTAGCTGTATTTTGACTGCGTTCTAATGGCCTAATTGGTAAGTAGCTCACTGTATCGTTATTGCTATCCATAATATAAATCTCTGTATTTGGTAACACACTTTCTAGCGTTTCAAGAACAAGACGTTGTCTTGTTACATCTGGATTTACAAGATATTCTTCATAAAGGGCATCAAATTTCGCAACATCCCCTCTCGCACGCTCTATTCGCTCAGCACGAGTTCCTTCTGCACGAGACATAATCGCGTCTTTTTCCCCTTCTGCTTCGTTCACTTGTTGATTACGATATCTTGTTGCTTCATTAATTTTCGTCAAACGCTCCTCACGAGCATCTGTTACTTCGGTAAATGCACGTCGAACTTCATCGGTTGGCAGTTCGACATCTTGTAGCTTCACGTCTTGTATACTAACACCAATTTGATAGACTTCTAATAGTTCAACTAAGTTTTCAAATACTTGTGCTTCAATCTCTGGTCTTTGATCTGTTAACGCGTCATCAATTCCAGTACTCCCAATCACACCGCGTAACGCTGCAGATGTTGCGTTATATAATACCGTTTGAGCATTTTCTGTACTATAGAGATACAACTCTGGATCAGTAATTCTCCATTGAACAGCCAAATCGGCGAATAGGATATTTTCATCTCCTGTTATCATTTTCGCTTCATTCGTGAATTCAACTACTTCTCCGCCTTCCTCATGATACCCTACTTGAAGATTATAAGTTCCTCTAGATAAAATCTCGACTCTTTGAATTGGCCAAGGCATCTTAAACTTTAATCCCGGCTCTGTAATTGTGTCTTCTACTTTCCCGAATGTAATAAGTGCTGCTTGTTCAGATTCATCAACTATATACCATCCTGTTGCAAGAAATAAGGCTAGAATGGCCACCCCTATTAAGGAAACAAAACCTACAAGCAATTGCTTAATCGTCATCGTATCATCCCTTCCTAGATGTTCTACTCTTTTTACGATTTTCCTTAGAAACGGTTTCATATATTTTTAAAAAGTTTCAATCTTTTTCATTATAGTACAAATTTCAGTGTTAATGTGGGTTTTCACGATAGAAATACTTGGTTCTTTCCACATTGATCATGATTTATTCATTCACTTCATCTTGGATCTTTCAAAGTATAAAAATAGACGTGAGCATAAGGGGGCGCTCACGTCCTTTTAGGGGATGTACTCCAAGCATCCTAGGTCCATACCTAAATACTTGGCAGTAGTGATGAAAACCGTTCCACTTCATTATAAATAAACAAGGTTAAGAATGTTTAAACGCAATGTTAAAACATTGTAAATAAAGATAGTCCAAAAGAGTATTTCCCTTTTGGACTATCTTGGAAGCCATGCGCAACAAAAGCAGCTTATGGTATATGCCCCCTAAGAGTAGGATTATCATAGGAGGCTTAATATCATCTTTTAATAATTTACTATAAGCAATGGGAAAAATTCGAATTTTTATTCAATGTCCAGTCGATTTCTTTTAAACAAAATCGTAAAAGTTGTTCCCTTTCCTACTTCACTTTCAACTGTAATTTTCCCATGATGAGCTTCAACTAAATGTTTGACAATTGCAAGACCCAGTCCTGTTCCTCCCGAATTTCTACTTCTTGCCCGATCGACTCGGTAAAAACGTTCAAAGATTCGCGGCAACTCCTTCTCGGTTATGCCAACACCAGTGTCAGAAATTTTCATCTCAATTTGCTCCTCTTCACCCTTAAGGGAAACTCGGATAACTCCTCCAACAGGAGTATACATAATCCCATTATTAATAAGATTAATGGCAATTTGTTTTAACCTCTCACCATCTCCATCAAGAGTGACATCCCCTTCAATCATTACGTTAAGTTCTATTTGTTTTTCCACTGCTTTCTTTTTTAAAAGCTCGATCACTTCTTCAATTGTTAATCTAAGGTTCGTCCTTTGCCAATTCAATCTAAAATAAGATTGTTCAATTCGAGATAAATCAAGTAAATCTTGAATTAAACTTTGAAGACGCTCGCTTTCTTTTGCAATGATCGTTAAAAATTTCTCACGTAAAGATTCTGTGTTCATAGCACCGTCAAGCAGCGTTTCTGTAAATCCTTTTATCGATGTTACTGGCGTTTTTAACTCATGTGATACATTTGCAACAAAGTCGGTCCGTACTTGTTCTAATTTTTTCAATTCGGTAATATCATGAAGAACAAGAACAATTCCTTTCAACTTCCCGAGGCTACTCATTACAGGAGCAGCATATACCTCGAAATGTCTAATTTCCGAATGAACAGGAAAGTAAATTTGCATTCGTTGTTTTTGTTCAGTAATAAATATCATTTGTACAATTTTTATCAATTCTTTATGCTTAATTACATCATGATACAGGTGATTTAACCATCGATCCGTATCTTCTTCAAAAATTTCGCGACAAGTACGATTAATAAGAGAAATATCTCCCTTTATATTAATCAATATAAGGCCACTACCCATGTTATCAATTAATGTTTCCATCCGTTCTTTTTGTGCTTGATGTCGTTTCGTCAGTTGTTCAAGGTTAAAAGCAAGAATATTAATCGATCTCGTTAATTGACCTATCTCATCACGCTTTCCTTCTGCAGTTCTAGCTTGAAAATTCCCTTCTGCTAGTTCGTTCGCTACAACAGTTGCACTTTCTATCGGACGAATCATTTCGTTTGTAACACGATACGTGATCGTAACAATTATGAAAAAAGCAACAGCAAAACTAACAGCTAATATCCACCAGATCATCTCTGTCATATCATCTAAAGTTTGAGTCGATAACCCAAGCCGAAGATAACCTACACGATTATTATTATCATCCATTATTTCAACTGCATAGTATAGTAATTCATCTTGAACCGTCTCACTGTAGCGAATAGCGGTTCCTTCTTCGCCTCTTTCAATCGCTGCAATTTCTGGTCTAATGATATGATTATCCATTGTTGCTGGGTCTGTCTCAGACTCGCCTATTACCGTTCCATCTGATAGGATAATCGTGACTCTAGCCTCAAGCATTTCTGAAACTTCTACAGCCAAACTTTGAGCTCTCTCTGATATTAGTGGTTGTTCTGCAAGCTTATATGAAGCTAAGTAAGCTTCTTTTTCTACTCGCTCTGTAAGGTTATTTAAATAAAAACTTTCATATAGCTGACCAATAACAAAACCAACCCCTGTCAATACAATCAGAGTAATAGACAAGACGGCAATAATTATTTTAAAACGCAACTTATACATCAAATTGTGGTTCCTCTAATTTATATCCGAGACCCCGAATCGTTTTAATATAAACTGGCTTTTTTGTATTCGTTTCTATTTTTTCACGAAGGTGACTTATATGAACATCCACAATTCGTGTATCTCCAACAAATTCATAATTCCACACAGCATTTAACAATTGATCACGTGTTAATACACGTCCTTTATGATTAGCTAAATACAAAAGAAGCTCAAATTCTTTTGGCGTTAGTTCGAGCACTGTTTGTTTAAACAAAACCTCGAAATTTTCAGGGTGAATCTCAACTTCTCCAAACCTAATCACATTCTTTTTTATTTCATCTTGACTAGGTGCGTTTTCTGGCAAAACTGGTTGAACTCTCCTTAAAATAGCACGAACCCTCGCTACCACTTCACGTGGACTAAATGGTTTCGTCATATAATCATCTGCGCCAAGCTCCAGTCCCAATACTTTATCAAACTCCTCATCTTTTGCCGTTAACATTAAAATGGGTGTCGATACTTTATTTTGCCGTAGATGCTTGCATACATCAAGGCCATCCATTTCCGGCAACATTAAATCAAGTATTAATAAATCAAATGATTGGCTCATTGCTAGGTCTAGTGCTGTAACCCCATCCATAGCCGTTGTAATTTCATAACCAGATTGTTCAAGATTAAATTGCAAAAGAGTAACAATTGATTCTTCGTCATCGACAATTAGTAAACGCTGTGACATGATTCATCCTCCAACTCGCTTCAAAGAACGGGTAAATGTAACGGTCATCTCTACTAACATCCCCTTTAGTAAAGATTTTTCTCTTTTTCTCTCTATAGTATAGCAAAAGAATTAACTATTTCGACTCTTATTTTCAAAAATGAAAATCGCTTGCTTTTATTCAAGAAAAAACCTCTTGCAATAAAGCAAAAGGTTTTCTTTTTCTATTAGGTTGTCGGTAAAGCTGACATAACACCACGTACAGATTCAACAGATTTAGCTAAAGCTGCCTTTTCCTCTTCTGTTAAATCAAGTTCGATAATCTTTTCAATTCCATCTCCACCAAGGATTGTCGGTACACCAACATACAGGTCCCGATAACCATACTCACCTTCTAAGTAAGCAATGGTTGGAATAACACGCTTCTTATCCTTAATGATTGCTTCAACCATTTGAGTAAGTGATGCAGCTGGTGCGTAGTAAGCACTTCCGTTACCAAGAAGACCAACAATCTCACCGCCACCTTTACGTGTACGTTCAACAATTGCATCAAGACGGTCTTGAGGGATAAGCTTCTCAAGCGGAACGCCACCAGCAGCTGAGTAGCGAATAAGTGGTACCATTTCATCGCCATGCCCACCAAGAACGAATCCAGTAATATCTTCAACAGATAGGTTCAATTCTTGAGCTACAAACGTACGAAAACGTGCTGTGTCAAGTACACCAGATTGACCGATAACACGATTCTTAGGGAAACCAGATTCCTTATAAACTGTGTAAGTCATTGCATCTGCAGGGTTTGTTAATACAATTATGTAACAGTTTGGAGAATGTTTAACTACTTCTTTTGTTACTGCCTTCATAATTCCAGCATTTGTACTAACTAGATCATCACGACTCATTCCTGGCTTACGTGCAATACCCGCTGTAATAACAACAACATCAGAATCTTTTGTATCTTCATAGTTAGAAGTACCAACGATATTTGAATCAATTCCTGCAACAGGTGTTGACTCAAGCATATCTAATGCCTTCCCTTTTGTAGGACCTTCCATTTGAGGAATGTCGACAAGAACAACATCACCAAGTTCTTTTTGTGCGACCATAAGAGCTGTTGTTGCCCCTGTAAATCCTCCACCGATCACGGAAATCTTTCTACGCTTAATTGCCATAGCTCGTTCACTCCCCCGTAAGATTAAATGAAAGTTGTATAAAAGAATACTTAGCTTTGAGATTTAACCCCAAAGGTAAAGGGCACCTTTGGCTTTAAATAGTGCGTACATCGTTTGCGATGGCTTCTCTCGCCGTGCGCCATTCGGGAAGGTCACCCTAATGGCTTAAAACATTACGGCGGCTCCGCTCATCGCTTCGATTTAACCCCCAAAGGTAAAGGGCACCTTTGGGGGTTAAATCTTTTATAGGTTTTTGATTAATTCTTCTGCAAAGCCTGAGCAAGAAACTTCAGTTGCGCCGTCCATTAGACGAGCAAAGTCATAAGTTACTACTTTACTTGCAATAGTTTTATCCATAGAAGCCATAATTAAATCTGCAGCTTCGAACCAACCTAAGTGACGAAGCAATAACTCTCCAGAAAGAAGAACAGAAGATGGGTTCACCTTATCAAGACCAGCATACTTAGGCGCCGTACCATGTGTAGCTTCGAAAATTGCATGCCCTGTATCGTAGTTAATGTTTGCTCCTGGAGCAATACCAATACCACCAACTTGAGCAGCAAGAGCATCAGAAATATAATCACCGTTTAGGTTCATTGTTGCAACAACATCAAACTCTTTCGGACGAGTTAAGATTTGTTGTAAGAAAATATCAGCAATTGAATCTTTTACAATGATTTTTCCAGCTGCTTCTGCATCAGCTTGTGCCTTATCAGCAACTTCTTTTCCTTCTGTTTCTACTAACTTGTCATATTGAGCCCAAGTAAATACTTTATCGCCGAATTCACGCTCAGCCACTTCATATCCCCAGTTCTTGAACGCTCCTTCAGTGAACTTCATGATGTTACCTTTATGAACTAATGTTACACTCTTTCGACCTTCGTCAATTGCATATTGGATAGCCGCACGAACTAGTCGGTCTGTTCCTTCCTGAGAAACAGGCTTAATACCAATACCAGAAGTTTCAGGGAAACGGATCTTAGAAGCTCCCATTTCATTTTGTAAGAATTCAATCAGCTTTTTCACTTCATCTGAACCTTCTTTGTACTCAATACCAGCATAGATATCTTCTGAATTTTCACGGAAAATAACCATATCTGTATCTTCTGGACGTTTTACAGGTGAAGGTACACCTTGGAAATAACGAACCGGACGTAAGCATACATATAAATCAAGTTCTTGACGAAGTGCCACATTTAAAGAACGAATCCCGCCACCAATTGGAGTTGTAAGAGGTCCTTTAATTGCAATCATATATTCACGAACTGCATCTAGAGTTGCTTCTGGAAGCCACTCACCAGTTTCGTTAAATGCTTTTTCTCCAGCAAGAATTTCTTTCCACTCAATCTTCTTCTCGCCATTATATGCCTTTTCAACCGCAGCATCTAATACACGTGACGCAGCTGCCCAAATATCTGGTCCAATTCCGTCTCCCTCAATGTAAGGCACGATTGGGTTGTTTGGTACATCAAGAACACCATTGTTTACTTTAATTACTTCACCTTTTGACATAATTCATTACCTCCTAAATTAATTACAGTATAAACTAAGACTCTTTTATGTTGCTACGATTTTTGACAAATGTCAATCTATGTACAGGGAGGCTATTACTCCCAAGTACGCTTTTAGCGTTGTGCTAGAGGGACATACGAACGTTTATTAGGTCCGATATATTCAGCGCGCGGACGAATCAGTCTGTTGTTACTATATTGCTCTAAAATATGCGCCAACCAACCAGACGTACGACTCACCGCAAAGATTGGTGTAAATAAGTCATGCTTAATTCCTAAACTGTGGTAAACACTTGCAGAATAGAAATCTACATTTGGAAGCAATCCCTTTTCCCCAGTTACCATTTCATTAATCTTCGTTGACATTTCATACCATTTTGTTTCTCCAGTAATTTCAGTAAGTCGCTTAGACATTTCACGAAGATGCTTTGCACGAGGGTCACCGTCTTTGTAGACGCGATGCCCAAAGCCCATAATTTTCTCTTTGTTGTCCAATGCTTTGCGAATGTATGGTTCAACATTCTCAACTTTTTCGATTTCCATTAACATGTTCATAACAGCTTCATTTGCTCCACCATGCAACGGACCTTTTAGGGCACCAATTGCTGCTGTCATACCAGAGTATACATCGGATAAAGTCGCTACACATACACGCGCAGTAAACGTAGAAGCATTTAACTCATGATCAGCATGAAGTACGAGTGCTTTATTAAATGCATTTACGGCAATTTCGTCCGGCTCATTTCCTGTTAACATATAAAGGAAGTTTGCAGCAAACCCTAAATCTTTACGAGGTGCAATTGGCTCTAAACCTTCACGCACTCTTGAAAACGCTGTCACTATTGTTGGTATTTGTGCTTGTATCTTAAGCGCTTTTAGACGATTAGCAGCCTCATCCATAACGTCTGCCTCTTCATCAAATAATGCCAGTGTTGAAATTGCTGTCCGAAGCGCAGCCATTGGGTGAACCTTTTCAATTGGATAAGCTTTCATTTGGTCAATAATCTCACTTGGTACCTCTGCATGATTTGCAAGTTCTTGAGTAAATTGACTCAATTCATCTGCTTTAGGTAATGATCCATTCCAAAGAAGATAAATAACCTCTTCAAAACTCGCATTATCTGCTAAATCATCAATATCATATCCTTGGTAAGTAAGGACACTTTCAATAATAGAACTAACACTTGACTGAGTTGCTACAATACCCTCTAGACCACGAGTTGTACTCACGTTAACCTCTCCTTTTCTCGTTGATACTATATTTCCGTAAAAACTAGTAAATGCTTACATTTCCACATCTTATCCAAAAGCGATGCTATGTAAGTAGGATGCTCACAACTTCCATTATAACTACTTATTACACTTTTGTGAACGTTTTCTCCCAAAGTTATTCTTAAATTCTAAAATTATTATGTATTAATACAAAAAAGTGCCACTTTTAGTATCTGCAAAGTGGTCAAGATACATGCAATTGATCCTTTTTAAATACTAACTAGATTCACTCATCCCCCAAGATGAGTGAAAAATTGGATGATTTTCATGACAAAAAAAGCAATTCCCGCGCCGATTAAAGGTCCTACAGCCACACCATTAAATAAAGCGACAGAAAGAATGGTACCAAAGACTAATGCCGTGGTAATGTGTGGGTCTGACTTTAATAAATCGATTCCACTGGCAGCAATGATTGCTACTAACACTCCTGCACCTAGAGCTACCCAGGCATAAGATGATCTCACGGCTTCTCCTAATTGTTTAAATCCAATCTCTCCTGTTACTATAGGTGTTAGAACGGCAATTGTAATAATTGTAACCCCAATATGAATCCCTTTTTGCTGAACGATAGGATATAGTCTATCTCCTAATCCTATCCACTTAACTACA
The DNA here is from genome assembly GCF_037027555.1 of Halalkalibacter kiskunsagensis. NCBI lineage: Bacteria > Bacillati > Bacillota > Bacilli > Caryophanales > Bacillaceae > Halalkalibacter > Halalkalibacter kiskunsagensis. Next base: position 9,697 of record NZ_JAXBLX010000008.1, read on the forward strand.
AGTAGAAATACAACAGCTACAAGAAGGGATTGATTTTTTGCGACAATTGCCACAAGTAATAAAATCAACATAAAAACGGAAGCTTGTGAAAACAAGAAACCACCTTTCTTCCTCGCTCGCATTAAGTTACCCTTGATCGATTCTCATAGAATTTACTTCATAGCAGCCTAAAATCATTCATTGCATTATGAAAAACATGCAGCTATTATATCTTCCCTTAAAAAGGGTATACAAGATCGTCACACTACTATTGTAATAGAAGGTTATTTTCTTGTCATGATCATAAAATTCCCATTCTTAATCATCTGGTGAAACAATTTTAATAAGAATCCTTTAGCGATGGTTCTAGTTACAGGAATTAACAAGAAAAATCCTATGGCATCAGTAATAAAACCTGGAGTGAGTAATACGACTCCACCAATCAATATGCAAATTCCATCAAGGAGTACACCACTAGGTAATTGTCCTTGTTGGGTTTGAAGCTGAACAAGTCGTAGTGCTTGGAGACCTTCTTTTTTAGCAAGCCAAGCCCCTAGCACACCTGTTAAGATAATAAGAAAAATCGTAGGCCATACTCCTATTACATTCCCAGACAGAATAAGAACAGCGATTTCAAGTGCAGGTACGATAATTATTAATAATAGTAATAAGCGAAACATTATATGCTCCTTTACTTTTTAATCTTTCCTTTCATTTACACTCCATACACTCTTATAAGGAAAAAGGAGAAGGGAACTCCCTTCTCCTTCTAGCTCATTATAGTACACTAGTGTGACCTCTGTAAATGTCGCCTCGAGCACTATCTACTGTGATCTCTTCGCCTTCTGTAAACAAACTCAAAGCGCCATCAACCCCTACAATGACTGGCGTACTTAAGTTTAGTCCAACAACAGCAGCATGAGAAGTTAACCCACCTTCTTCAGTTATAACTGCAGCTGCTTTTTCAAAAGCAGGAATCATATCTTTATCTGTACTATATGTTACTAATATTGATCCTTCTGTTGTCTTTTCATTTGCCTCTTGTGCCGTTTTAGCAATAACAACTCGTCCAGCAGCTGAACGACGACCAATCCCTTGGCCTTTTGCAATAACTTCTCCGATTACATGAACCTTCATAATGTTCGTTGTACCTGATTCTCCTACTGGTACTCCTGCTGTAATTACGACTAGGTCCCCTTGTTTGATAGAATTAGATTCAAGTGCTGTATTTATCGTAGAGTCAAACATTTCGTCAGTTGAAGACGCTTCTTTACCAAGAATCGGTGTAACACCCCAAACTAGGTTTAGCTTTCGAATGACTTTTGGATTACTAGCTACTGCAACGATCGGTGACTTCGGACGGTATTTAGAAACTACACGTGCTGTATATCCACTTTCTGTTGCTGACAAGATAACTGCAGCCGAAAGGTTAGAAGCTGTATGCGCAACCGATTGACCAATTGCCGTTGTAATCGACGAAACTTCTTCTCTCGTTTTCTTTCTAAGCATTGCACTATAGTTTAATGCCTGCTCTGTACGCGTTGCAATATTGTGCATTGTTTGTACAGATTCAACCGGATAATCGCCCGCAGCTGTTTCACCTGAAAGCATAATAGCATCCGTTCCATCAAAAATTGCATTGGCAACATCACTTGCCTCTGCTCTAGTTGGCCTTGGATTGCGTTGCATGGAGTCAAGCATTTGTGTTGCCGTAATAACTGGCTTTGCAACTGCGTTACATTTTTTAATTAATACTTTTTGGACAAGAGGAACTTCCTCAGCCGGAATTTCTACACCAAGGTCTCCACGAGCTACCATTAATCCGTCTGACACTTCAAGAATTTCGTCAATATTGTCTACACCCTCTTGATTTTCAATCTTTGGGATAATGTGAATTTCATTACCGCCATGATTTTCAAGAAGTTCACGAATTTCAAGGACATCAGTTGCTCTACGCACAAATGATGCAGCAATAAAGTCTACACCTTGGTCAATACCAAACTTAATATCTTCAGCATCCTTTTCTGTAATACCAGGTAGATTTACACTTACATTTGGTACATTTACACCTTTTTTGTTCTTAAGTGTTCCACTATTTAATACTTTTGTAACAAGTTCACCATCAGCAACCTCAGTCACTTCAAGTCCAATTAACCCATCATCAAGTAAAATCTTTGAACCTGGCCCAACATCGTTAATAAGGCCCGGGTATGTAACCGAAATTTTCTTGTTATTTCCAACGACTTCTGTCATTGAGACAATTAGTTCATCTCCAGCCTTTAATTCTACTACTCCATTTTCTAATGTTTGTGTACGAATTTCAGGTCCTTTTGTATCAAGCAAAATTGCTACTGTTTTTCCCGTTTTCTCAGCAGCCTCTCTAATGTTACGGATTCTTGCACCATGCTCTTCAAAATCACCGTGTGAAAAATTTAATCGTGCAACGTTCATCCCTGCTTCGATAAGCGCTTCAAGCTTTTCAATCGACTCACTTGCCGGACCAATGGTACATACTATTTTCGTTTTACGCATATTTTCCTCCTACATGCTCACTTTATATTTTTTATTATGATTAAGCTTCCTTATAAAGAAAAGGCTTTTATACATTATTTCGAATTTATTTATAAACAAAATAAACTTTTAAATCGATAGTTGTTGTGAAAGCTTGTACATATCCATATCAATTGTATGGTTACGAGATAAAGCTTCGTTAATATCATGGTAAACAAGTTCATTTTTTTCAATTCCTACTGTTACTCCAGCTTTGCCTTCTAAAAGAAGATCAACAGCTTTCGCCCCTAAGCGACTTGCCAACACACGGTCACTTCCTGTTGGAGAACCCCCGCGTTGAATATGCCCTAACACGGTCACTCTAGTTTCCAAATTCATTTCTTCCTTAATTCGATTACCGAAATCAAAACCACTACCAGCACCTTCAGCTACAATAATAATACTATGTTTCTTTCCACGTTCTTGACCACGTTTTAAACGTGAGATAATTTCGGCCATGTCATAGTCTGCCTCTGGTACGACAATGGTTTCTGCTCCATCAGCAAGACCCGACCAAAGCGCTAAGTCTCCAGCATGACGACCCATAACCTCAATTACATATGTACGTTCATGTGATGTTGCCGTATCACGGATCTTATCAATTGCATCAATTACCGTATTCAGTGCTGTGTCAAAGCCAATGGTAAAATCAGTACCTGGGATATCGTTGTCGATTGTTCCTGGAACTCCAATCGTTGGGAACCCATGCTCTGTCAACTTCTGAGCACCACGATATGACCCATCGCCACCAATAACAACTAGACCCTCAATGCCAAACTTCTTCAATTGTTCAATTCCTTTTTGCTGCCCTTCAAGGGTCTTGAACTCTTCACAGCGTGCCGTGTAGAGGATCGTTCCCCCACGGTGAATGATATCACCTACTGACCCTAACTCCATCTTCTTAATATCGCCTGCAATTAGCCCAGCGTACCCATATGAGATTCCGTAGACTTCAAGTCCATGAAAGATTGCTTTACGAACAACAGCACGGATTGCCGCGTTCATTCCAGGTGAATCCCCACCACTTGTTAAAACTCCAATTCTTTTCATGTTATTCCTCCTTAAAGATAACTTTAAAAATATGTTAAAAAGTGCAATGCGTATTATTTATTAGCATGTGTACTTTTACCCTCAATATGTTTCTACTGAATTTTTTATCTCCATTTTTAAAAATACCACTTTACTTTAGTAAATTCAATCCAGTTAATACCAAAATAAAAAGTGCTTCCCTAGGAAAGGGAAACACTTATCCTTTATTTACAGTTATGACATCGTTTACATACGTAAATTGTCCAATATTTTTATATTTTTGGTAGCGCTGTTCAATGAGCTCTTCTGCTGTTAACTCTGATAGTTGAACAAGTGACTCATTTAACACAAGATCAATGTTTTTTCCTTGTCGAACTAGATCTCTGTGAGCCCCACCTTTTACTTCACGAATGATTTCATCGATAACACCAAGCTCTTTTAAGTCAGGTGCTGTAATTTTCATTGACTCTGCCGCTTTTTGAGCAAGAGAAGCATCTTTCCAAAGCAGAGCTGCAGCTCCTTCAGGTGAAATAACAGAGTATGTTGAGTTCTCTAACATATGAAGGTGGTTCCCAACACCAAGAGCTAATGCTCCACCGCTTCCTCCTTCACCAATCACAATACAAATAACAGGAACACTCAAGCCGGCCATTTCTAGAAGGTTCCTAGCGATGGCTTCACTTTGTCCTCTTTCTTCTGCAGCCTTACCAGGATAAGCTCCTTTTGTATCAATGAAACAGATAATTGGTCTATTAAATTTATCTGCCTGCTTCATTAACCTGAGCGCTTTCCTGTAGCCTTCAGGATGCGGCATACCAAAGTTACGACGGATATTCTCCTTCGTGTCTTTTCCACGTTGATGGCCAATAACCGTAACCGAACGTCCTTTATATTTAGCAACACCACCAACAATCGCCGCGTCGTCTCCATATAACCTGTCACCATGCATTTCTAAAAAGTCTGTGAATAAATGCTCAATGTAATCAAGAGTTGTTGGACGCTCATTATGCCTTGCTATTTGCACTCGTTCCCATGGTTGTAGATTCCCATAAATATCTCTTTCAAGTTGTTCAAGACGACTTTCAAGCTTCATAATTTCATCAGTTAAATCTATTTCTTTTTCTTCTGTAAAATTTCGAAGCTCTGAAATTTTATTTTTTAATTCTAAAATCGGTTTTTCAAAACCTAATTCACTTGCCATGTTAGTACACCTCCTCTACGAAGCATGGATATCTAATATCGTTGTTAATGTTTCTTTCATGTCCAGACGTGAAATCACGCGATCAAGTTGACCGTGCTTCAATAGAAACTCTGCTGTTTGAAAGTCTTCCGGTAGTTCTTGTCGAATAGTTTGCTCAATAATGCGTCTACCAGCAAAGCCGATTAACGCTTTAGGTTCTGCAAAATTATAATCGCCAAGTGATGCAAAACTAGCTGATACACCACCCGTTGTTGGATGAGTCATGATTGAGATAAATAGCCCCCCCTGGCGATTAAGCTTTTGCAAAGCTGCACTTGTCTTAGCCATTTGCATTAAGCTTAAAACCCCTTCTTGCATCCTTGCTCCACCAGAAGCAGAAAATAATATAAAGGGAACTTCTATTTCAATTGCGTATTCAACAGCTCTTGTAATTTTTTCACCAACAACAGATCCCATACTCCCCATACGAAACCTTGGGTCCATTGCTGCAACAACAGCTCCAAAGCCGTTAATTGTCCCTTTTCCAGTGACGATCGCTTCATTGAGATCTGTCTTTTTACGATCGGCCTCTAATTTCTCTTCATACGTTGGGAAATGCAGTGGATTCTCACTAATCATATCTTTATCAAATTCAACAAACGATCCCGCATCGTATAAACTATCCATTCTCTCATAAGCAGTTATACGATGATGGTGTCCGCATGCATCACATACATATAAATTCTTTTTTAACTCTTTCGTGTACATAATCGTTCTACACGACGGACATTTTGTCATGAGTCCTTCAGGAACTTCCTGCTTTGCTCGTTCTGAAGGAATCGTCGCATATCTCTTTTTTTTCTTCAAAAAATCCTTAAGCATTTTTCCACCTCACTCGCTTAAGCTTAAACCATTAGTTCATCTTATGATCTTGATTTGCTAAATAGTACAAGCTAAAAACGACTATTCTCTAAATGTTGTTTCATTGCCATTGTTGCCCTCTTGCAATCTCGATTCTTTAAAGCGTCAAAGATTTCCTCGTGTTCACTAAGTGATACGGGCATCCGTCCCTCCCTTTGCAGTGAACGGGCAATAGCAACTTTATTGTATTCAACCAATGATACCCATAAATTAAGTAGTAACCGATTTTGGCAAGATTCAACAATTGTTTTATGAAACAGATAATCTTCCTCAACTGGTAAATCTCCATGTGACCACTCTTCTTTTGCACGGATAATGAATTGGCCAAGCTGCCTGACAGACTCATTTGTAATACGTTCACAAGCTAACTTTAGTGCTTCAAGCTCTATAATTCGCCTTGTTTCCGTTAAATCCTGCCTTGCATTTTTATCTTTAAGAAGGAATGATAACACAATTTCTACTAACCTGTAACTACCAAAACTCTTAATGTACGTCCCTTCGCCACGCCTTGTTTCGATTAAATCTAATAGCTCTAGGGCGCGCAAAGCTTCGCGAACAGAGGAGCGACCAACATCGAGTCGGTCGCTCAGTTCTCTCTCTGAGGGTAGTTTGTCACCACTTACTAATTGATCTTCATTAATAATTTGATTAATTTGTTTGATGACTTCTAAATAGACTTTCGGTTGTACTGATGACATACGTCACCCTCACCTCAGTTATAAACAATTTAATTACTCTTCATCCCCAATAATAGCAAGTTTTCTTGTTTTTTCAGCAATTTTTTCTGGATCAACCTTTTTCCGAGCAACTCCCGTCTCCATTGCCGTTTTTGCTACTGCCGCTGCAACAGCAGGAGCAACACGTGGATCAAACGGTGCTGGTATGACATAATCAGGAGAAAGATCTTCTTCAGAAACTAAATTAGCAATTGCATAAACAGCTGCCACTTTCATTTCCTCATTGATGTGTGTTGCCCTAACATCTAATGCCCCACGGAATATACCTGGGAAAGCTAATACATTATTCACTTGATTCGGGAAATCAGAACGCCCTGTTCCAATCACACTTGCACCTGCTTCTTTTGCTATTTCTGGCATAATTTCAGGTGTTGGATTGGCCATTGCAAAAATAATTGGATCAGCATTCATGCTTTCAATCATCTCTTTTGTTAACGCCCCAGCAACCGACACTCCAATAAATACATCTGTTCCTTTAATAACATCTGCTAAACTACCTTCTAATTGATCACGGTTCGTAAACTTCGCAACTTCCGCCTTCATATCATTCATTCCATAAGAACGCCCTTCGAAAATAGCTCCTTTGGAGTCGCACATGATAACGTCTCTAACACCCATTCGTTGCATTAATTTTATAATTGCAATTCCAGCTGATCCTGCGCCATTGGCAACAACTTTGATTTCAGATAATTTTTTCCCGGAGATTTTTAATGCATTAATTAAACCAGCAAGCGTCACAATTGCTGTACCGTGCTGATCATCATGAAAAACTGGAATATTTGCTTCTTTCTTCAAGCGTTCTTCAATTTCAAAACACTCGGGAGCAGCAATATCTTCTAAATTAACCCCGCCGAAAGTTGGTTCCATTAGCTTCACAGTTTCTATTATTTTTTCAACGTCATTTGTACGTAAACAAATTGGAAAAGCATCAACACCAGCAAATGATTTAAATAAGACAGCCTTCCCTTCCATTACAGGCAAAGAAGCTTCTGGTCCGATATTTCCTAGACCGAGAACTGCTGTCCCATTACTGACTACAGCAACCATGTTGCCTTTCATCGTATATTCATAAACAGTTTCAATGTCTTCAAAAATTTCTTTACACGGTTCTGCTACTCCTGGAGAATAGGCCAAACTTAAGTCTTTCGCATTTCTAACAGCGACCTTTGCTTTTGATTCAAGCTTTCCTTGGTTTACACGATGGATATGTAAGGCTTCTTCTCTTGTTGTTGCCACAACGACACTCTCCTTTTTTTCTTCTAGTATAACATTAACTGGTCAGACCACTAAAACACCTTAATTATATAGAATAATCCTTCATTAGCCAAGCCTAAAAGTAGAAAAGGTCATTTCAAAATAAGGTGTTTTTCCCCTTTTTTAAAATAACCCGATCTATGAATTATTTTTTCAAAATGACATTTCTCTCCCCTAATATCTCTTTCAATTTCAATAGAAATGCTTCATCAGGAGTGACTTGATATTCATTTGTTAAGTGTTTTGTTTGCTTTGTTTGCTCGTAATATAAAATAACTGGAACAGTACCAGTATTTGATAGAAGGTGGACTTTCACTTGTTCTAATAGATCTAGACTTTGAGAGGCTTCACTAATTCTAAGAAAAAGTTTTTCCTCCTCTTTTTTCAATGTCAAAGTTTTTAAGAGATCTATTTTTTCTACAATCAATTGCGTTTGTTCACGGGTATGATCATAACGCCCTTCAACTAATATGAGTTCACCTTCAGTAACGAGATCTTTTATTTTGTCCCATGTCCGCGGAAAAATAACCAATTCACTTCCACCAGACTCATCCGTTACAACAGCAAATGCCATTGCATCTCCTTTTTTTGTTTTAATTCTTCTTACTTGTGAAAGTAAACCTGCTACCCTTACGTTCCCTTTGGTCTCTTTCGCTTTTTGAACGGGAAGACGTCCATTTGCATCGAGCATTGGCTTGTACATTTCAATCGGGTGTCCTGATAGATAGAATCCTAACGCCTCTTTCTCATAATCTAGTTTTTCTTGGATTGAAAGCGGCTCAATTTCTTTATAATCCGGGGCTTGGATATCAAGAGTGAACAACCCTTCTGTCTCATCTTGAAAGGAATTTACTTCAGCAGCAAAGCGCAGTGCTTCTTCAACTGAATATAACAACGTTGCCCGCTCAGGATGAAACTCATCCATTGCTCCTGCTTTTATTAAATTTTCTACTGCTTTTTTGTTAACAATCTTTTGATCAATGCGGACTGCAAAACTAAATAAATCGGTAAAGCGTTTTTCTTCTCGTTCTTGAACAATCAATTTAGCAGCTCGAAATCCTACATGAGCAATGGGAAGCAACCCAAAGCGAATCGCTTCATTTTCAATTGAAAAAAGAATATGACTTTTGGAAATGGAAGGAGGCAATACGTCATATCCAGCTTTCCTACATTCACGGATATGATGAGATAGTTTATCATCATTATTCCAAACACCAGATAGCAGGGCCGTATAAAAGGCTAGTGGATAATTTGCCTTTACATAAGCTAACTGATAACTAATCATGCTATAAGCGACTGCATGACTTCGGTTAAATCCGTAATCAGCAAATCGTTCAATCAGTTCATAAACGTCAGACGCTACTTGTTCGGAGTATCCTTTTTGGCGGGCTCCTCTAATAAATGCCTTACGTTGTTTTTCAAGTTCACCTTTCTTTTTCTTACTTATCGCACGTCTTAGTAGATCTGCTTCTGCCAGTGTAAACCCTGCCATTACTGCGGCAACTCTCATAATTTGCTCTTGATAAATAATGACTCCATACGTCCTTTTTAAAATCGGCTCTAAATCTTCGTGAGGAAATACAACCTTTGTTACTTCATGTTTGCCTTGACGATACATTGGAATGTATTTCATTGGACCTGGTCGATAAAGCGCGTTAACCGCAACAATGTCTTCGAATTCCGTTGGTTGTAAACTAGTTAGGGCCTGTCTCATTCCATCTGATTCAAGCTGGAAAACGCCTGTTGTATCACCTTGGCCGAGTAATTGGTACGTTTTTTTATCGTCCAAAGGAATTCTCGTATAGTCGATTTTTTCCCCATATTGTTGTTCAATCAAAAAAGAGATATTCTCCAAGAGCGTTAAATTTCGCAATCCAAGAAAATCGAATTTAAGCAAACCGATTTTTTCAACTACATCCATGGTTGCTTGCGTAAGGGAAATCGTTGATTGACCTGCTTGTAAAGCCATTAACTCAGTTAAAGGTTTAGCACTAATTACAACACCAGCAGCATGGGTCGATGCATGGCGTGGCAAACCTTCTAATTGCTTAGAGACCTTCCATAATACAGCAAGGTCTTTTGATTCTGTTATCATCGATTCAAGTTCTTTGCTACTTGCTAACGCTTTTTCTAGTGTGACGCCTGGACTTACCGGAATTTGTTTTGTCAGCTTCCCAATGAGATAACTATCAACCCCCAGTACTTTTCCTACATCTCGTACAACCGCTCTAGCTGCAAGAGTTCCAAATGTAAGAATTTGAGCGACATGATTCTTCCCATATTTTTGTTGAACATACTCAATGACTTCATCACGACGATGGTCAGGAAAATCAATATCAATATCAGGCATAGACACTCGTTCATGATTTAAAAAGCGTTCAAATAATAAATCATATTGGAGTGGATCAACATCAGTTATTTGCAGAACATAAGCAACGATTGAACCTGCTGCCGAACCCCTTCCCGGGCCCGTTAAAATGCCTTTCTCCCTCGCATATTTCATAAAATCCCAAACAATAAGAAAATAATCACTAAACCCCATTCGTTCAATAACTGCTAGCTCTTTATTTAAGCGCGCTTCTATCACATCGTTTATTGTCCCGTAACGGAACTCACACCCTTTATCGCACAAACTGCGTAATAGTTCGTTCGAATTTAGAATACCAGGAAATTCAGGAAGCATTTGTTGGTCTAGTGTTAGCTGAACGTTACATAAAGAAGCAAAACGTTTTGTATTAACTAGTGCATCTTCTCTTTCAGCAAATCTCTCAACCATCTCAGTAGGAGTAAGGAGATAAAAAGATCTTTCTTCCTTTTCAAGAGGGTAATCCTCCGCTTTTACCCCTTCACGGATCGCCCGAATAACTTGATAAGCGGTAGCATCTTGTTTTTCTAAGAAACGACAAGGATGTGACGCCAACAATTGTATGCCACTCGTTTCAGAAAACGTCTGAATTGCCTCATGCTTTCTGGAAACGTGATCGTGTAACTGTTGAATTTCTAAGAACCAATCTGAAGCAGAAGTTTGCCCTTTCCATCCCCTCAACCAATTTAATGCTTTTTGAAACTGATTTTGCACGAGATCCTCTTCAATTGGTCCTCGGCTGTATGGAATTACAACGATTACTTCTGATAAGAAAGGAGTAACTTCTTCTTTTTTTAAAAACGCTCGTTTCCCTGCTTTATGTCCGATTATTGTCGCTAGTTTTAATAAATTCACGTAACCTTTTTTATTTTTGGCATAGCATCGAATTAACGCAAGCTCATTCTCATTTTTTTGGATCGTCAATTGCAAACCAATGATCGGTTTGACATTATATTTCATACAAGCTTGATAAAATGGCACCGCACCATACATAACATGATGATCACATAGAGCAAGTGCCTGAAATCCATCTTCGTGTGCCTTTTTCACCAGTGCCTCTATTCGATTGGTTGATGATAGAAGACTGTACTCACTATATACATGACTATGAACAATCTCCATAACACTCGCCTCACATTCACTGTTTGTTTCTCTAGTATAGTACATTTTTATAACTGTTGGGTACGAATTGCTCATTTCGCATTTCGATTAGTTGTCATAAATACTTCATGTTTGTCTTATAAATGATAGAGACACGCTATTCTCTTTTATCCGATTGAATGAAAGTTGGTGAACCGCATGCTTAGTCGTGAACTTCTTGCCACATTAATTATTGATTTCTTCGTTGCGTTTGGAGTCATTATCGGTGGTGCTATCATTGGTGGCATCGGTGCTTTCTTAATTGGCAAACCACCACTGTCAGTTATGCACGATCTAGCAGGCAGCTTAAAAATTTGGGCAATTGTTGCTGCAATTGGTGGAACATTTGATGCGATTACAAGTATCGAAAGAGGCCTTTTCTATGGAACTCATGATGATATTTTCAAAACCGGTTTTATGATTTTTGCGGCTCTTTGTGGAGCCCAGGCGGGAACTTTGCTTATCCAATGGATTGTCGGAGAGGCACTAGCATCATGAGGGTTCCTCCAATCTATGAACGACCAACAGTCAAACGTTTTTTCGCTGGAATGATTCTTGGAATTATAATCGGATGGGCTTTTTTCGTTTATCAATATGGACAAGTTTATGAAGGCCTAGTGTTTCGTATTTCTGAACAAGAAGCACTGATTGCTGACCTAGAAGGTGACATCGACGTACTTTTAAGTGAGCAAGATAAATTGAATGAGGAAAATCAAAAGAAATTAACGGTAAAAGAAATCGATATTCAATTCACAAATTCTAGGACACTTAGACTAAACCAATTAACTCTACTTGACTTAAAACAACAGGCATTAAACGAGTTACAGGATATTAAACGGAAAGATATTGAGACCGTAGCGAGCATGAGAGCCCTTATGATTAGTACACTTGAAAACAAAGTATTCCGTGTTGGAGACAAACGATACCAACTTACTGTAGAAGGGACCAGTTTATACACGACCTTAGAAATTCACGTCAAAATTGTTCCAAGTAGTTAACCCCTATTTGAAAGGCCACTGAAAAAGGTTACTTTGATGTGGCCTTCTATTCGACCCTTTCTCAGTCATGTGATCTCTTTAGAGTGAGTCAATGTAAGCGAGAAGTAATAGTACCACGTCTTTTTTGTTACAATTTTTAGAAAATTGATCGTAACACATTGATTTCGTAGTATAATGGATTCAAGCACCCGATCACATTTCAGGAGGGTTGAATGATGGACATAACTGGTAAATCAATGGTTTTAAACCGCAAAGAAATGGCATTACAAAAAGTAGAAAAGATAAAAAATGGTCTGTCCGCTTTTGCTGAGTCTAAGGAAGTTTCTGACCTTATTCGCAAGGAGCTGAAAAAGCAAGAGATTCACGTGTATGAGGATAAAACAGAGGTTGGTTCTTGGTTCATTCCAGTGAAGGAAGCATGATCAAGGTACTGCTTTAATAGGGTCTGCTCGAATAATGTATAGCTTTTTTGCAGACCCTTGTGTTTTTCATTACTTGCTGGCGATAACTAGCTTTTGAACAATCTCTTCTGTTTCTTCCCAACTATAAGCAGTAGCTCCTGCTGCCATTGGATGTCCACCACCATTATACTCAGTGGCGATAGTATTAATAACAGGACCCTTCGAACGTAACCTTACTCGTATTTTATCTTCATCTTCAACAAAAAACACCCACACTTTTAATCCTTCAACATCAGAAAAAGCATTAACGAGTTGTGATGATTCTGTGGAGGTTACTTGAAAACGATCTAAGTCTTGTTTTGTTAACCTCATCACGCCTACACAATCGTTTATAACAGAAAATTGTTGCAATACATAACCTTGTAGCCGTGTAATCTTCAAATCTTTTTTATGTAAGTTTGAATAAAAAGTATTTTGATCAAACGGTTGTTCAACTAATAGACTAGCTCTTCTTAATGTGTTGGCAGTCGTATTGGAATACCTGAACCGACCTGTATCTCCTACAATACCCGCATATAAAAGCAACGCTGATTCAGAGTCTAATTGTAACCCTGCTTGTTCAATTAATTCTACAATCATCTCACTCGTTGAACTAAAAGATGGGTCAACCCAATTAAGATTTCCGTATGGTTCTTCATTTGGGTGGTGATCTATTTTGATCAAATACTGCCCTTGTCGATAGCGTTTATCATCAATCCTTTCTGTATTGGCTGTATCACAAACAATGACAAGCGCCTGTTCATACTCATAATCAGAAATCAAATTCATCTCTCCTAGAAACGCTAACGACGGCTCCTCCTCCCCTACTACATATACTTTCTTATATGGAAAGCTCTCCTTAATAACATGAGCAAACCCGAGCTGTGATCCTAAGGCATCTGGGTCAGGACGTTCATGCCTATGAAGTATAACCGTTTCAAATTGTTCTATTTTTTCCATAATGTGATTAATCACAGTTGTTTCACTCCTTCTAAACTTGTTCACTGATCCTCCACTGGCAAAATGACTCAAATCAAGATACAATGGCTTTTAGTGATCAATGGTTCACGAAAAGACCGCCATCGTCTTTGAATGTGTTCTAAGAAAGATCGCCGAGCGGGCTGTTTCTTAGAAGCAATGAGCGAAACCGATGCTTTTTTTGTTGAACGACAAATAGGTAACTGTCATTCGACGCGCAGCGTGTAAAGACATTACCGCCCTTGAGGAGCTTTTGTACTTCATTTGCTTCTCTCAAATTTACACTTTCTGATCTCTAAAAAAATCAAGGAGGCTTCTCTCATGGATAAACTACTTACGATCATTATTGTTATTTCTGCGGTCTTTTTCATTTATAACAAAATAAGATCATGGCGCGCAAATGAATCATTATTAAAGCGAATCTATCAGACGAAATCTTCACTTACACTCGGATTCTTTTTAACTGCATTTGGAGCCAACCTTCTCATCTATCAAAGAAGTATGATTGATATTGTAGTCGGTACGGTCTTCACCATTCTTGGAATTGCCAATATCTTCTACGGCTTCAAAGCATCACGCCATTACATCGCTCAATTAAATGATTAATTAAGCTTGTCCTACTTTATAGGGGAAGTCCTTTCCTTTAGAAAAATACAGGTAACGAGATTTCTCTTATCTCGTTACCATTCTTCAAATTATAAAGTTATGAAAACTAATCTATCAACTGAGCCATCATCATCGCTTTTCCGACAATTTCCTCTTCATGATAAAGTTCAACATCTATCTTCCCGTGTTTCCGTCCTATCTCAAGGATTTTCGGTCTAATCGTGATAATACTGTCAATTTGAACAGGTTTAATAAAGTACAATGTAATGTTTTCAACGACAAGATCGCCTTTTTTGTATTTACGCATAAGTCGACTACCTATTTCAGTAACTAGCGTCGTAATAACACCATAAGAAATCGTACCGAGTTGATTAGTCATCTGCGGTGTAACTTCACATTCAAAAACCAACTCATCAGCCTTCGACTTATCTTCGACCCGACTTGTAACAATATCCTCAATTGTTTCACCTATATGAGGTTGTCTCTGAACCATTTGCAAGGCTTTTAACACATCTTGACGACTGATAACACCAAGAAGCTTTCTCTGATTATCAATAACAGGCAGAAGCTCAATTCCTTCCCAAACCATTACATGAGCAACCGCAGCGACAGACGTTCGTTCATGCACCGTAATCGGGTTGCTTGTCATCACCTTCTCAATAGGTGTTTGTTTTGAAGCCCCTAACACATCTTTGGCAGCAACCATTCCTTGTACTTTCATATTTCCATCAATAACTGGGTAACGGCTGTGACCTGTCTTTTCATTCAAATCATGCCATTTATCAACGGTATTCTGAGTTGTCATATAGAAGGTATCTTGAAACGGAATTAATATATCATCAACTAACACAATTTCTTTCTTTATCAGTTGATCATAAATGGCACGGTTAATCATCGCTGCAACTGTAAATGTATCATAGCTCGTTGAAATAATCGGTAATTCCAGTTCATCAGCTAATTTAATGACCTCTTCACTCGTACCGAAACCACCTGTAATTAGTACTGAAGCCCCTGCTTCAAGTCCCACTTTATGGACTTGATCACGGTTTCCGACAATTAATAAGTTACCAGCTTCAACATAACGCATCATTGCCTCAAGCTTCATCGCACCGATAACAAAACGATTTAATGTCTTATGAAGCCCTTGACGGCCACCTAATACTTGTCCATCTACAATATTGACAACTTCCGCATATGTCAGCTTTTCAATATTCTCTTTTAATTTTTTTTCGATACGAACCGTTCCTACTCGCTCAATCGTGCTTACAAGACCTTGATTCTCGGCCTCTTTAATGGCTCGATAAGCAGTTCCCTCACTTACTGCAAGCGCCTTCGCTATCAAACGCACTGATATTTTTTCGCCAATTTCCAAATCCGTAATATGTTGTAAAATTTGTTCATGCTTTGTAGCCATGATAGCCACCACACCCTCACTCGGCTGTTTCACCCGATATTCGTACTCTGTACTACTATCATTATACGTTTGAAAATGTGGACTATCAAGCTCTCTTATTATCCTCGCAGTTTTTCTCTAGAATTTTGTCTATAACGAATAGGTACAGCTACCTCTTTTTTCGGCCTTCTTTGATATAACAGATGGAGGCCATTTCCCCCAATGACCAACAAGGCAAACACCGTCCAAGACCATGCGAAAATCTGGTCAATGACCGTACCATCATAAGGTAAATATTCTGCTCCATAGATTAGCATCGCTACCGACAGCAAAAAGGACATAAACAACCGCTGCTTCAATTTTGACCCCTCCACAATTTCGTTTGTAAAGCATATGCTATAAAATGTGGAAAAAGACCAAGCCTCTTTGTTTAGACAGCTTCACAATATACCCATAAAAAAGTGACTCAACGGACATATGAGCCTTGTTGAGTCACCTTTATTTTTCAATATTAATGTCTTATCATAGTTTAATTGATTCTCCTACTTGTAACGCGACACCTTTCTTTCCAGATAAATTCTCAGCAAATTCAATAGGATCTTGCTCAATCACCGGAAACGTATTGTAATGAATTGGAACCACTCTCTTTGCTTGAAGCCACTCAGCAGCGATCGTTGCATCCTCTGGTCCCATCGTGAAATTATCTCCTATTGGTAAAAAGGCTACATCAATCGTATTTCTTTCTCCAATGAGTTTCATATCACTAAATAATGCGGTGTCACCTGCGTGAAAGACCGTTTTCCCTTCGGCTGAAAATAAGATTCCAGCAGGCATTCCCATATAAATTATTTTTTGTTCTTCCTCCACCGTATATGAGGATCCATGGAATGCTTGTGTAAACTTTACAACACCGAATTCAAATTCATATGAACCACCGATATGCATAGGGTGCGTTTTTACACCTTGCCATCCTAAATATGTAGCAAGTTCAAATGGAGCGACGACAAGAGCATCATTTCGTTTGGCTAATTCAACCGTATCGCCAACGTGATCATTATGCCCGTGTGTCAAAAGAATTACATCAACTTTCACATCGTTCACCTTTAAATCTGTTTGACCATTCCCTGTAATGAATGGGTCAATTATGAGTTTCGTCTTCTTTGTTTCAATCACGACTACTGAATGTCCATGATAACTAATTTTCACTATCATTCACTCCTTCAACAAATTCTTTTCCCCATCTACCATTTAGTTAACCGTCAACCTGATAGATTCCTGCTATTTTTACGATTCTTTTATATTTCCACCTTGAAAGAACGTTGGTTTCTTTACTCCTGAGGTCTCAGTTACGTAAGAAGCCTCAAGTACAGCGGATGGGTCAATAGATAAGACCACATCTTTTAATTTTGGATACATAAATCGATTGGTAATACAATAAATAATTAAGCGTTCATCTCCAGTATATCCACCATGTCCATACAAGTACGTTATCGAGACATCGAGCTCTTCGAGAAGTTTTTCCCCTACTTTATGTGGATGCTCTGAGATAACCATGACCGATTTCCCTTGGTTAAATCCATCCAATACAAAGTCGATCATTTTCGATACAATGTAAAAAACCGCTATACTAAACATCGCTTTTTCTAGTGTAAACACAAAAGCTGCACCAGTAAGAATGACAGCATTTACCGCTAATAAAAAAGTACTAATAGGAATATGAAAACGGCGATTAACCCAAATTGCGATCATTTCCGTCCCATCTACCGCTCCACCAGCTTTTACGACAATACCAATTCCAAGTCCTAGCATCAACCCACCATACAGGATAATCAAAACTTCAGATGACGTTATCGCAAGCATTGGCGCTAACCACCAAAGAGCTAAAGTCGTCACTCCGTTTGCATAAAGAGTTCGCACAACAAACTTCTTCCCCATAAAGCGTCCTGAAACGAGAAGAGTAGGTACATTTAATGCTAAATATACTGTCCAAATCGGCCAACCTAATTGAGAATTAACCATAATGGCAATTGCAGTTACCCCTCCATCGACTAATCCATTTGGCGCTAAAATCAGTTCAAGTCCACAAGCGACAATAATTGCACCCACCGTCAAAAAAAGGTAAGTAAAAAATATTTTCATTGGTTTCTCCTCTTCTCTTTGTCTTTCTTATTTTATCATATGATGGTAAATTAAGAATAATCGTACAAGCTTTGAAAGGAGTATCTAAATGACCTTACGCCGACTACACTCGTTACAACAATGGCTAAAAGAAAAGGATGTCGCCTATGCCTTCATCCAAGGGAAAGCAAACTTATTTTATTTGACAGGTTTCAGGTGTGAACCACACGAACGATTAGTTTCTTTGCTTGTTTTCCAAGACAACGAGCCATGTCTAATAGCGCCTAATATGGAAACAAGTCTAATTTGCCAGTCTGGCTGGAATTATCCTATAATTGGGTACAGTGACTCTGAAGATCCATGGCGGCTTATCTCAACTCATCTTTCGTCTCTCGAAATAGTTGGGTCAAATTTAGCAGTAGAAAAAGAATTGCTATCTGTTGCAAGAGCCGAACAAATAAAAGCACTATCTCCTGAACTCGCTCTTCTTAATTGTGAAGATACAATCATGAAATTACGCCTAATTAAGAATGATAAGGAAATTGCGATATTGAAAGAGGCAGCTAAGTTAGCTGATTTTGGTGTAGAAGTAGGTGTTCACGCACTCAATACGGGGCGCACTGAAATGGAAATACTTGCGATGATTGAATATGAACTGAAACGAAAAGGCATTAGAGAAATGTCATTTGGTACACTTGTCTTAAGTGGAGAACAGTCAGCAAATCCTCATGGCAAACCGAAAATGAAAAGCATTGAAAAAGGGGAACTTGTGTTATTTGATCTTGGAGTTGTGTTAGAAGGGTACTGCTCAGACATCACTAGAACAGTTGCCTTTGGAAACATATCCACTGAACAAGAGAAAATATACGAGACCGTATTAACTGCTCAAGAAGCAACATTAAGTCTCTGTCGTAAAGGAACCGTACTTGGTGACTTAGATCGTAAAGCAAGATCTATTATTACCGATGCAGGTTATGGTGCTTATTTTCCTCATCGGATTGGCCATGGACTTGGTGTAGAAGTTCATGAATTGCCGTCTCTAAACGAGAACAATCAAGACCAATTACAAGTAGGAATGACGTTTACAATAGAGCCTGGCATTTATGTACCTAAAGTAGGTGGAGTGAGGATAGAGGATGATGTACTTATCACAGAAGACGGTTATGAATGTCTCACCCACTATCCAAAAGAGCTTTTGGTTGTAAAACCTTAAGCTCATGTAGAAAAAAGAGGATGTTCAAAATAGGAAAACACTCCTTTTTGAACATCCTCACCGTTATTTTCCCTCCCAGACCCATGTATACAATTTACCTTCTCCGTTCATATAACGTATGTCTAACCGTTCTATATTTGGGTATGAGGATTTTTGAAGCCTGCTCACAAATGCTTCGACTTCTTCTTCTTCATCTAGCTTTAGGTCATTAACCATTTGTTCTACTTTTTCTTTTGCTGCAGCACCCTTTATAACACGCTCACCTTGTTCAAATTCATAGTGACTAGGGCTATCATACTCCCATTCGTACTCAATCCCATTTTCAACAACCGTTATTCGTACAGAAAAGGCAGTCATAAGTTCAGTCCCTGCCGCATTTCCTGTACCAGAAAAAAGGAACATAAATAGAAAAAACAAGATAGCAAATAGATTCCATTTTCGCATGCCGATCACCTCACTTTTAAGATGCAACAAAAATGGGATATTATTCATGAATTCCTATTTTCATTCTACTCTACAAAATTGTTTTAAATCATACCATGATTTCTTAAGATCGTAAAAAAAGAGACGATTTCATACAGATCTACCGCACCCATTCTCTCAGGTTCAATCAAATCTATATGAAAATCAGTCTCTTTTTTTACTATTTCATTTTATCGTATTGATTTTCCATTTCTTCTTCTTGATGACGTTGTTCATGTGTCCCTTGGCTATAGGAATCCATAACTTGTTGATGCACAGACATTTCACCTTCTGCATCATATGTCATGTTTGTTAACTTGTGTTCTTTCATACGTGTGCCCCCTTATAAGTAATCCATTTCTTACTTAGTATTGGCACAACGATTGGTTTTATGTGCTAAAAATCAGCTTTGTGTTTGAACATTCAAACAGTTTTCTGCCTTTTCTAACGCAACTTTGACTTGTTCAAATCCAGTCCCTCCCGCACTATTGCGACGGGCCACAACGGTCTTTGGATGGAGAACGTCAAAGATATTTTCCTCAAATAGCTCACTTGCTTCTTTATAATCTGAAAACGGCAAATCAAGAAGGAAAACACCTTTTTGAATCGCAACAAGTACCAGCTTTCCAACGACTTCATGAGCTTCTCTAAATGGCATACCTTTCGTTGCTAAATAATCTGCAAGTTCTGTGGCATTTGAGAAATCCTGATGAACGGCTTTTTCCATCGTATCAGTATTCACAGTCATGGTTTCAATCATGCCTGCAAAGATATTTAATGACCCTTTAACCGTTTCTACTGTATCAAACATACCTTCCTTGTCTTCTTGCATATCTTTGTTATAAGCAAGCGGAAGTCCTTTAAGCGTCGTTAAAAGAGAGAAAAGATTTCCGTAGACCCGTCCAGTTTTGCCTCGAATTAATTCGGCCATATCTGGGTTTTTCTTTTGAGGCATAATGCTACTTCCTGTTGCAAACGTGTCATCCATTTCAATAAATTGAAATTCTTGAGTTGACCAGAGAATTAACTCTTCACAAAGACGAGACAAATGCATCATTAAAACAGATGATGTACTTAAAAACTCAACAATAAAGTCACGGTCACTTACTGCATCTAGACTATTATGATATATACCATCAAAACCAAGTAGTTCAGCTGCATAAGCTCGATCAATTGGGAAAGTCGTTCCTGCCAATGCACCAGCACCTAAAGGTGAAATATTTAATCGTTTCAGGCTATCCTCATAGCGACCATAATCACGTTCTAGCATCCAGAAATAAGCAAGCAGATGATGAGCAAACGAGACAGGTTGAGCACGTTGCAAATGTGTGTAACCAGGAATGAGCGTTTCAATATGCTTTGTTGCTTGATTATACAACGCTTCTTGTAATTTCTTAACAGCAGCCATTATCTCTTTTGTATTATTGCGTAAATAAAGATGCATATCGGTTGCAACTTGATCATTACGGCTACGTCCAGTATGCAACTTTCCTCCAACTGGTCCAATTTCATCGATAAGCATTTTTTCAAGATTTAAATGAATATCTTCTTCAGAAACAGAAAATACCAACTCTTTTTTCTTGGCTTTTTCACGTAGAGTGTTCAGCCCAGATTTAATTTTTTCAACTTCTTCTTTTGAAAGAATTTCACATTTCCCAAGCATGGTTACATGCGCAAGACTTCCTTCTATATCTTCATCAACTAGCGCTTGATCGAAGCCGATCGATGCACCGAATGCATCGACCCACTCCTCTGCTGTTTTTGTAAAACGTCCACCCCAAAGCTTAGCCACTACTGAGTGACCTCCTTCTTCTCTTTGTTCACCATGCTATTTACTTTTGTTGATAATCCCCATAACGAAATGAAACCAACTGCAGCACTGTGATCAAATTCATCATTTGTTGAATATGTTGCAAGCTTTTCATCATATAAAGAATAAGGTGATTTACGTCCTTCAACGATTGCATGGCCTTTAAAGAGTTTTACACGGACAACTCCAGTGACTGTCTTTTGCGTTTCTTGTAAGAAAGCTTGTAGTGCTTTTGTAATTGGTGAAAACCAAAGACCATCATAAATTACTTCAGAAAGTTTCTTAGAAATAACTGGTTTAAAATGAGCTACTTCTTTCGTTAACGTAATATCTTCAAGCTCTTTATGTGCCTTAATTAACGTCATTGCACCTGGGCACTCATACACTTCACGAGACTTAATTCCTACAAGACGGTTCTCTACATGATCGATACGTCCAACCCCATGTTTTCCGGCAACTTGGTTTAATTCTAGAATTAACTGATCTAACTGATAAGATTTTCCGTTTAATGTAACCGGTACGCCCTGCTCAAATCCAATCTCAACAATCTCAGCTTGATTTGGTGTATTTTCAAGAGCAGCTGTTAATTCATATGCACCTTCTGGTGGAGTTGCCCATGGATCTTCAAGAATCCCACACTCATTTGCACGTCCCCATAAGTTTTGGTCAACTGAGTAAGGATTATCCAAATCAATTGGAATTGGAATATTGTTTTGTTTAGCATAAGCAATTTCCTCATCACGAGACCAACCCCACTCACGAACAGGAGCTAACACTTTCAGATTAGGATTTAATGCTTGAATCGATACTTCAAAACGAACTTGGTCATTTCCTTTTCCAGTACAACCATGCGCAACAGCTGAAGCGCCTGTTTGTTCAGCGATCTCAACTAGCTTCTTAGAAATAAGCGGACGAGAAAGTGCTGATACGAGTGGATACTTTTCTTCATACATCGTATGTGCTTGCAATGTCGGTAAAACAAAGTCCTCAGCAAATTCTTTCTTTGCATCAATTGAATACGATTCAATTGCACCAACATTTAATGCTTTTTGTTTAACGAAGTCTAAATCCTTGCCTTCCCCAACATCAAGTCCTACGGCAATTACGTCATACCCTTTATCTGCTAACCATTTAATTGCTACTGATGTATCCAAACCACCTGAATATGCTAAAACTACTTTCTCTTTACTCATTTCTCATTACCTCCAATGAATATTAATACTCAAAATATTATTTTTATACATAATTATTCAAAAAAATGAGTGCACTTATGACTCACGCACTTTTGCATAAAACCAAACACAATTCTTATTAATATTCATTACTTTAACAGGGGTGATTGGTTTTGGCAAGTCATTTTTTTCTTTTTTTTATGTTGTTTTTGTTTTCAATGTTCTTTCCATTCGTTATGATCTAAGATGAGGTGAATGCAAATGAGTGTAGAGTTTGTTTATGACCCCCGTCTTGGGCTTTCTATCCCCACCCTGAAATGTTCTTGGGATGAACTAGAACGTATTACTCAGGAACATGTAGTTGATACATGGGAAAATATTAGAGGTACCATTCCTGATCGTGTTAAGGAAATTGAATTAAAGATTGAAACGGTACATGAGCAATTAACGAATGAAGAAGATTTTGAACGGTCTTGTGAATTGAACCTTGAAATGGCTGAGCTTGCTTCTATTATTAATGACTTATGGATTTGGTTTCGTATGACCCCCTCTATTTCACCAACTGCTTACCTAGTAACATCATAAGTTTGGAAGGTGAATTTGTTGCCTGTTCTTCGTAAAAAAGGATGTTTCAATGGTTTGTATGACACCATTTGAAACATCCTTTAAGTTTTACTTGCCTTTATAGTTTACCCGCTAATCATTCAAATTTCCTCTAATATACGACGCTTCTGATAAAAATGTTGACCTACTTCAATTACTGATTGTGAAAAACGATAATTCATTCCTGCACCAACAGCCATTCCAATTAGAGGAATACCTTGAATAACTTTTTTTCGTAACATCGTTAAAACAAAGCTTTTAACAAGTTGTTTCGTTAATTGTTCAAAGATTGAATCCGTTATAATTGAATCATCACCTTGATAAAATACATGCTCGCGATCTTGTTCTTCAACTTCCCTAATCAATTTGTCCCACTCTTGTGCTTGATAGGATTTTGGAATTGTTGCTACATGAAATAGCTTTAACATATTCATCAGCTCTACCGGCCGTCTTACGTCATAACCATACACAAGTGCTAGATGCTGCAATGAGCGTAACTGAATCACTGCTAGGGCAGGTAAGTCAGAAAGAAGAAGAAATGCGCCTCCCATCCCCGTTAATCCACCTTGCCCTAAAGCAAGAAGACGTTGTTTGGCCATTAATTGCTCGGCTAAGTAATCTAACTGCTCTAAAGGAAGACTTTGCAAATCATCGATTGTTGTAATATTAGGATCAAACATCCTCGCATGAGCGATTACTCTTCGCTTCGTTTCTTCGTACGACCTCGTATGCTGAAGCCACCCTTGTAAATGTAATAGACATGCGTCCATAATTGCTAGCCACTTCTGCTTGCGTTTTTGACCTAGTTGGTCAAAAGCTCGTTCGGAGAACCTACTATACGTGCTCATTATATCGGTTGAATCCGAAATGAAAAATGATTCTTCCCATTGTTTAATCTCGTTCCATCGACTTTTTAATTGATTTGTTTCATTCATAAATTATCCCTCTTCATTACCGTGATCATGTTCTTTTGTATACATTTTTCTTTTGAACATTGGCGAATAAGTCCATGCTTCAGTTGTTCGTTCTTGAACCATCTCAAATGCATGTAACATCGTATTCATCTGTTTTATATGTTGAAAGAAAATAGCTTCTGCTGTTTTAGGAGAGGCCGTACTTCCAAATCCTTGACTTACCTCCCCAAACTGACTTGCTATACAGTGCTTTAAGCCAATTAATTCGTCATTATGACTAGGAATTCCTGCTTCTTTTGCAGCATCATAAACAAGTTCTAATCCAAGAGCAATATGTCCCATTAATTCTCCTGTTGTTGAGTATTCAGGAGCTACTGCCTCTGTAAAAACTTCTGTCTTACCTAAATCATGAACCAGGCACGTTGTCACGACAATATCTTTACTTACTTTTGGGTAAAGAGGAAGAAGCTGCAGTGCTGATTGAGTGACATGAACAATATGATCGAGTAAGCCCGCATAATACGTATGATGATAACTTTTGGAAGCGGGTATCGTCGTTAATCGCTCTCTTAAAATGCGTCTACTAAAAAGCTGCTTCATGATTGCTCTTAGTGTCTCTGACTGCACTTCTTCCATCATTAACCTTAACTCATGCCATAAGACCTCCCGTTGGACTCCTTTTCTTGATATTAATTCAGAAACATTTACTTGATCCTCTTCAGTAGCTACTCGAATTCTTTGAATCGTTAATTGTAGTTTCCCCCGATATGTAAGTACACTTCCTTCTACTTTCACAATTGCTTTGCGTTTAAGTTTCTCCTTCTGTTCTGCTGTAATATCCCAAAGCTTTGCCGGTATGACTTCTAAATTTCGTTCTAACAAGAAATTTGCATAATCACTTCCATTAGAAGCCTGTTTAATTTCTCGTTCTTTTATAAGAAAAAATTCTGTAACCATTTCTCCCTCTTGCAATTGTAACAATTGCAATCCCCCCTCTTATCGCTTCTTTCTTCATTCTATGCGACATAGAAAGTTTTCAGTCTAATGATAATGATAGCGCGCATCCCTTGTAAAAGCAAAGAAGCACTACTCAGATTGAGCAATGCTTCTTTTAACATTTACATGGACATACGAACTGTATCTCGTGCAATCATCACTTCTTCATTTGTCGGAATGATAATAACTTTAACGGGAGAATGTGGATAGTTAATAAAAGCTTCTTTCCCACGTACTTTGTTAAGTGCTGGATCCCAATAAACACCCATGAACTCAAGCCCTTTTAAAACTCGTTCACGGATTACCGTACTATTTTCACCAATTCCTGCAGTAAAGATAATGGCATCAACCCCGCTCATACGCGCTGCGTAAGAGCCAATGTATTTATGAATGCGAGACGTAAATACTTCAAGCGCAAGCTCAGCTCGTTCATTGCCTTCTGCAGCTTGTCCTTCAATGTCTCGTAAATCACTTGAAAAACCAGATACTCCTAAAAGTCCACTTCGCTTATTAAGTGTATCAAGAACTTCATATGCATCTTGTCCAGTCTTTTCCATAATATAAGGAATTAAAGCTGGATCAATATTCCCAGAACGAGTACCCATTGTCACACCTGCGAGTGGAGTAAAGCCCATTGATGTATCGATTGATTTCCCACCTTCAATAGCTGCAATACTTGCACCATTTCCTAAATGACAAGACAAGAGACGAAGCTGCTCAAGTGGGCGCCCTAAAAGCTCTGCAGCACGTTCTGATACGTACTTATGTGATGTACCATGGAAACCGTATTTACGAATTCCGAATTTCTCATAATACTCATAAGGCAAGCTATATAAGAAAGAAGCTTCAGGCATTGTTTGATGAAAAGCTGTATCAAAAACTGCTACGGCTGGTACATTTGGTAATACTTCTTTAAAAGCTTTGATACCCACGAGATTTGCTGGGTTATGCAAAGGAGCAAGCTCCGTTACTTCTTCAATTCCTGTTAATACTTCATCTGTAATCAATACAGAATCATTAAATTTCTCTCCTCCATGTACGACACGATGACCAATTCCATCAATTTCATCTAATGATTGAATAATTCCTAAACCTGTTAATTTATCTAGTAATGTTTTTACAGCAAAAGCATGATCAGGAATATCTAACGTATCTGTATTCTTCTCACCTTCAACTTCAATTGTAAAAACTCCATCTCCTAATCCAATCCGTTCAACTAAGCCCTTTGTAATTACTGTTTCTTCTGGCATGTTCAGTAGTTGAAATTTCAACGAAGAACTTCCAGCATTAATTGCAATAATATTTGCCATTCTTTTAGACAGCTCCTTTTTCCTTCAAACTTGCATCAATTTATCCTCTTCCATTTAAGCACCACGAAATCATCATTTCAAGTTTATTCTCTCATTTTCTTCTTCTTTCTACCATTTTCAATATTTTCAGAATTGAAAACGGTTAAAGAATACGTTTCCAGTTAAAATTTGAAAATAGGACTCAACCATTTCTTAGTCAAGTCCTATTATGCCTAAAGAGATAAGCCGATATTTATTTGATGCTAAGTTCTGCTTCAAACCATCCATTAATTTGCTTCATCATATCTGCAAGTGCTTCTTTTTTGGTGAAAGAAGGAAGTTCTGCAAGCAATGCTTGTTTCGGCTGCTTCGTACTTTCCCCTTTCTTCTGTAACATAAAAATACTTTTTCCAAATTGTTCGGATTGAAACATACTTTTAGGTAGGTGGAGTAGTCCTAGAATATTCGTTTCTTTTTTTACATATTCATGTAAATGCTTTGCTTGTTCACTTTCAAACAAAAAGTTAGGTATCACAAAAAAGAGGAACCCTCCTGCTTTTGTTTTCTGAATGGCTTGCTCCATCATTAAATGATGAATAAGCGAATGCCCCTGCGAAGAACGTAGCTCATAATCTCGTGCTACATCATCCTTTGGATAAAATCCTACGGGTAGATCTGTGACGACAATATCTACTTCTTGTAACGCTATTGGTTCTACACTGTCTTGATGAAACAAATTTAGTTCATGTTTTTGTAAGTTAGCATTTACAAAGGCAAGTTTTAATAATGTTTCATCAACTTCAAAAGCAAAAGCTTGAAGATGTGTTGTTGCATGATTTAAAAGCGTACTCACTAAGTTCCCTGAACCAACAGCTAGATCAAGTAAGGTCACATGGTCTTGCCGTTTTCCTAAAACCTTATTAACAAGATAACTTATAAACAAACTAACCGCATCTGGTGTCATTGAATGATGTGGCTGCACAGCTCCTTTCATTCCTTTTAGAACAGCTAATTGATAGGCTTTTCGAACTTCCTCAGGAGAAATTTCCTGTTGCAAGACTTTTTCTAGCGTTTGCTTAAGCACCTTGACTTGATCATCTGGTAACAATTGACGAATTTCCTCTCTAAAAAGGTTCTCCCCTGCCTCAACTAACCCCTCTAAGTAAGTACCGAGTCCATTCTCTTCTAATAAAGTCGCGGTATCGTCTAGATATGTATATAGGCCCTCGATCTTATCATCTTTCATACATTCTCTTTCCCCTTTCCTTGCTCATCCATCCGTATATTGTAGCAAAAAAAGAATTGTTCTACAAAATTCCTTTGATAACGTCTTTATTTTTAACCACTAGATTAAAATTAAAGTGTGTATAAACTTACAATTAAAAAAAGGCTTGATCCAATCTATTGGCCTCTACTAACTAAAAATAGAGTCAAATACATAAATTGGATCAAGCTCATAATTTTACTTAGCAGATTTCGCAGCTTCGATTGCAGCTTCGTAATCTGGATGATTCGTTGCTTCAGATACATATTCAGCATATGTAACTACATCATTAGAATCAATAACGAAAACAGCTCGAGCAAGCAGGCGTAGTTCTTCGATTGCTACTCCAAATGCCTCCCCAAAAGAAAGGTCACGATGATCGGAAACAGTTTGAACATTTTCAATCCCCGCTGCTGCACACCAACGCTTTTGTGCAAAAGGTAAATCAACACTTACTGTTAATACTTGAGTATTCTCTAAACCAGCTGCTTCTTCATTAAAACGACGTGTTTGCTGATCACATACCCCTGTATCAATTGATGGAACAACACTAATTAAGCGAACCTTACCTTTCGAATCAGCTAATGTCACTTCAGATAAATCATTAGCTAAAACGGTAAAATTAGGAGCTTTCTCCCCAACCTTCACCTCTGTACCTAATAAAGTAACTGGATTGTTTTTAAAAGTAATCTCTGCCATCATGCTTCCTCCTCTAAAGAAAATTATGTACAATCTCTATCTTACATGAGGAAAGAAAATATGCCAAATTTTTAGAAAAACTCTCCTCCCGCCAGACCACCTAAAAAAATGCGTAGTCATTCTCCAACCTCTCTCTCCCACCGGAGTTTGTCCTCAGGCGGGAGGTGTAGTTTTTCTTACCACCTAACCATTCACCTCTCACACCCTACATAACGGAAAGAGAAACAGCTTTTCCTTTCTCTTTCCGTTATGTAGGGAGCCTGGGCACCGTTCCTTTTAGTCAAAAACTTACCTCCCGCCATGCCACCTAAAAAAATGCGCTAGTCATTCTCCAACCTCTCTCTCCCATCGGTGTTTGTCCTCAGGTGGGTGGTGTAGTTTTCTTATCTCTTCCAAAGTGGAAACTAAAAAGTTGACTTTTCTTTTCAGAAAAAAAAGAATGGGGGAAGAACCCCATTCTTTATAGTGGCGGTTGTTGATTATTAGGTGTAGTAGTTGTTTCAGCAAACGTGGTCGTTGTTGCAGCATTTGGATTCGAGTTACCTGCATTGCCGTTTCCAATCATTTGTTGGATTTTATCTACTACTTGTGGAGCAAAGTCAAGTAATTTTTCATAAAGATGAGTGTTACTATCTAAGTGAACCATTTTAACTCCTTCACTATTAACAACTAAGAAAGCGATCGGTGTGATAGATACACCTCCACCGCTACCACCACCAAAAGGATGCTTATGCTCTTCTTTTGGTCCGCGTTCCTCAATGACAAATTCACTACCTCCCGCAGCAAATCCAAACCCAACTTTTGAAACGGGCATAATAACGCTGCCATCAGGAGTTTCAACTGGGTCACCAACAATCGTGTTTACATCGACCATTTCTTTTAAATTTTCCATTGCGGTTTTCATTAAACCTTGAATAGGATGGTCTGTCATAATCGTTTCCTCCTTCTTAAATTACATATTTTTTTCAACCGATTCTGCTTTAGGCATTTTCGGTCTTCGTCTCCAATGCTTTAATAACATTAGACCTGCAACGATAGCATGTCCGATTCTGAACGAAAACATGCAAGAAAGGTATGTATGAGATACAACTCCTTGAAACTGAGGGTCAATTGACAGTTTTGGCATAAACTTCATCCTCATTGAATTGCCGATAATGCCTATAATGCTCCCTTTCAATGCCCATATTGCTCCTGCCAGTTGAGCAGTATGGGCAGCATCGCCCACTCCAATATCTGAATGCCACGTAAACCGATTCACACTAACCTTTTTCAAAAAACGCCTAACAATATTATGCAATCCAACTACATGCTTCAAAAAATCTCTTAACCACCTTAAATCTTCCAAAATTAACTCAGGAGTAATTGGCTTTTTCTTTTTTTTCGATTCCATCATCCCAATTTTTTGTTCTTCTTCTACAAGGAGTGAAGCTGAATCTTCATCTAGCTTAATAACAGGGGCAGAAAACGTATATACTCTCATACGCCAAAGTGATACTTTCACTTCTAATAAATCATCATCCTGGTTATGCCGATAAGAGATATCAATATTCACTTTTGTAATAATAATAAATAAGCCAAGCAAAATGAGTGCTCCAATGACTATCATCCAAATCATAAATGTCTCCCTTTTATAGCGGTTATCAATTATAATCTCCTTTTTTTATATGAAATAAACCTGCCAATATTGGCAGGTTTCTTCTTACCCTATTCAACTATTTCGTTCAAAGATGACATACGTGTCCGCTAGCTTATCGTGAAGTCCTTGTTTATTGTTTGTAAAAGCTATGATTACATAAATTGCATATAAGAAAAAGAATGCTTGTTGTAAAAAGCGACCGATTCCTTCTCTGAAAAGTATTTGCGACCAATTTAGTTGATCCTTTGTAGCTGACATAACTCTCAATCCCATGACCATTTTCCCGATCGTTTGCCCGTAGATTTTTGTCATAATGGCAAAATAAAGAAAAAAGACAAGCGCTGTTAAGACAGTTTCTAGACGAAAGAATCCAACTGAATGCAGCTCATTTATATTTGTTAATTTGAACAAAGGATAGAGGAGTAGTCCATTTACTGAAAATACCACAATCATATCAAGGAGATATGCCCAAAATCGCATCCAAAACCCAGCAAAATGTAGGTCTTCTTTTTTATCAAGTTGAGTTTGATCCTTCTTTGGGCGCTCAACCTGTATTCTGTTTCGCAAACGTTCATTGACCAACCTTCTCCTTTTTAAAGGTGTTGAGTGCCGTTCAAAGATTTGATTCACTCGGTTCCCTCCCCCTTAATTTGTATAAATATATTTAAGCGTAGGCGAACGATGCGTTGATAATATTCGTTCTAGAGTCGCCAGTTCATGGTCCCCATTAAACCATTGTTTCATTGACATTGATAAAAAGGATGGAAAGCCTATATGTGGTTCGTACTTGATAACATCAACTTTTCCAACAAGTTCCTGCATCATAAGAATCGTGTCATCTAAACTGCCTAACTCGTCTACAAGGTTGAGATCTAAAGCTTGACGTCCACTATAAATACGACCATCAGCAATCTCACGCACTTCTGCCTCTGACATGTTACGTCCTTCGGCAATAATCCGAACAAATTCATCATATGACTCATCAATAAGCGATTGGAGAATCGCTCGATCTCCATCTGTCATTTCACGTGTGGCGGACATAATATCCTTATAAGGACCGCTTTTGATCGTGTTCACTTTCACACCATAATTTTCAGCAAGCTCTGCTACATTTATCGATTCCATAATCACGCCAATTGAGCCTGTTATCGTTTGTGGACTGGCAACAATTTTATCAGCAGGCGCTGCAATATAATATCCACCTGAGGCAGCCATACTGCCCATTGAAACAAAGATTGGCTTATCATACTCAAATTGTGCCTGCACGATTTTCTCATGAATTTCTGCACTTTCCACGACACCTCCACCTGGAGTATTGACCCTTATAATAATGCCTTCTACAGTTGGATTTTTTGCGGCATGTTCAATTTGAGAAAGAAACATTTGATGTCTATATCCGGTTGTTGCAAATAGCCCTCCATCTCCTGTATCTTGGATAGCACCATTTACTTCCAGAACTACAATGGACCCACCAAAGTCTTCCCCAGACTCGATGATTTGTTCTGTCCAATCTTGCCCCATCGTCTCAAAAATAGAATTTGTATTTGAAAAAATAGTTGAAGTTGCAGCATTAACAACAAGAGATACAACTAGTAACATCGCCACTGCAATTAATGCTAACCAACGCTTACGACTCATTCTCTCACTCCTCGTCACATAATGGTTTCTTTTTCCTAGTCCATGGTTATGATAACATAAAAACCAAATATGAACATTTTGAGAGGATGAGATACCATGTCATCAAAAAGGAATCTATATTTATCTTACAAGCAGACAAATGAAATGGAAGATCTAATTCAGCCAATTCGAGAACTAGCTACAAACAATGACTTTAATCTTGTTTCAACTGTAAGCGAAGCAAACATCATCGCAAGCATCGGTGGTGATAATGCTTTTTTACAAGCAACACGTAAAACAGGCTTTCGCGATGATTGTTTATATATTGGAATTAATACAGATTCGCTAGGCTTTTATACAGATTTTACGATTGCCGATATCAAACGTATGATTGATGCTATGAAAAATGATGAAGTAGAAGTTCGTCGCTATCCCGTATTAGAAGTAACTATTGATGAAGAACAACCATTTTATTGTTTAAATGAATGTTCTATACGATCAAATGTCATCAAAACATTTGTTATTGATGTCTTTATCGATGACCTCCTTTTTGAAACATTTCGTGGAGATGGAATGATTGTTTCAACTCCTACTGGTAGTACAGCTTATAATATGTCAGTTAACGGAGCCGTTGTCGACCCAACCCTTCCATCACTGCAAGTAAGTGAAATTGCCTCCTTAAACAATAATGAATACAGAACGCTTGGAACATCTTTTTTACTCGGTGCTAATCGAGATTTAACATTAAAGGTCGTACAAGATGGAAATGACCACCCTATTATCGGCGTTGATAATGAAGCT
This sequence comes from Halalkalibacter kiskunsagensis, assembly GCF_037027555.1. Classification (NCBI taxonomy): domain Bacteria; kingdom Bacillati; phylum Bacillota; class Bacilli; order Caryophanales; family Bacillaceae; genus Halalkalibacter; species Halalkalibacter kiskunsagensis. The sequence goes on from NZ_JAXBLX010000008.1 coordinate 41,861, forward strand.
CTTAGCATTCGCCACGCGAAGCAACTAAAATTGCGTTTAGCAGATCGCTCAATCAAAGTATTAAAGTTGAAAAATAATTCGTTTTGGGAAAAAGTACAGCGCAATTTCTTATAAGAAAAGTAAGCCTGCCCCATACGTCTTTCTTAGTAGGACAGGCTTATTTTTAGTTCATATACATAATTGTATTATCAACTACAGTCATAACCAGGTTCGTGAGTAGAATCTCATCTGCTTTTATTGAAAAAAGATTTCGATCAAGAATTGTAAAGTCAGCTACAAACCCTTCAGCTATGTATCCACGTTCTCGTTCGCGCTCAATCGCATACGCACTTCCTGAAGTAAATAGTTGAACGGCTTCAAATGGAGTTAGTTTTTGCTCTGCCCCGTAACCTTCATGGGATTCTCCCACTCTTTTTCTTGTTACAGCTGCATGAATACCCAGTAATGGGTCAACTGGTTCAATTGGGGCATCAGAGCCTCCCGCACAATGCAAACCAGAATCAATCAAAGTTTTCCATGCAAATGATTTCTTAATTCTGTCTTCTCCTAACCTCTCCATTACCCACGGGAAATCAGAGGCCACAAATCTAGGTTGCAAATCAAGAATTAATGGCAATTTCTTCATACGCTCAATCAATGATTCATTAACAACTTGCACATGAATTAAACGGTCTCTTCCCTCTTCTAATGGACATTGCTCCAATACTGTTAAAGCCATATCCAGGGCACCGTCACCAATCGTGTGGATAGCTACAGGACGATTTTTTTTTCGAGCCTTCATAACAATTTCTTTCATACTTTCCTCTGAATGAATGGCCACTCCTGATGTTGACGGATCATCTGTATATGGATTAGATAAATAAGCTGTTCTTCCGCCTAGGGCTCCGTCAGCAAAAATTTTGACCGCTCCGAGCTCAATAAAAGGTGTAACCTCGCCTTTGTCGTATCCTTCCTTTTCCATTTCCCATATCGCCTCATGATGTACAAGCAGGTGTGCGCGAAACTTAACTTCTCTACCGTCTATTACCTTGAAGAATTGGTCAAATGTCTTTTTGAACCCCCCGTAATAATAGAGGTCTTCTGTATGTCCTCCAACTAACCCAACACGAAACAGGTCGTTAACAGCTACTTGAAGAGCTCGTTCCACATACTCTTCTGATACATTTGGGATTACATCTTTCACTAAATCAGCCGCAGTATCAAGAAGATATCCCGTCGGTTCACCATTGTTATCGCGTACAATAACTCCCCCTTTTGGATCGTCTGTTTCCTTTGTTATACGGGCTAGTTCTAATGCTTTGCTGTTAACAAGTGCAGCATGGCGGCAAATTCGTGTAAGAAACATCGGTTTATTTAGTGAAATTTCATCAAGCTCCTGTTTATGAAAAATTTTCCGATCAGAGAAATTATTTTCATTCCATCCTTCACCAAAAATCCAATCATTGTCATTTGAACTTCTATATTTTTCCTCTAATTTTCTTTTCATTTCTTCAGCAGAATTGACCTCTGATAAATCAAGACGAATCAACTTTTCGCCGTGACCAATAATATGGAGATGGCTGTCGACAAACCCCGGATAAACAAAAGCACCCTGTAAGTTATGCCTCTTTTCAATCAAACCAGAGAAACGATTTTCTAACTCCTCTTGATCTCCTAATCCACGAATGAAGCCATCTTCTACATAAACAGCAGAAACTGACTCATTCTCGTCTCTCATTGTAAAAAACGTTCCATTATGCCAAAGTGTTCCCATCAAACGATCCTCCTCAATAATCCACTTACACCTTTCATCCTGCCAGAAACCGCACTAACATGCAATTTTTTTAGAGAAAATCTATCTGTCATTAGATCCTTATAAATAGAACCTAATTGATTTCACACGATCCCGTACTTAATTTAGTCTTATATAGAAAAACGAACCCTACTGTAACAATGGTAAGGTTCGTCCAATAAAATTACTTTAAGCAAGATTTGTTTTCTCCTGTTGCCGCAGTTCCACTCTTCTAATTTTTCCTGAAGACGTTTTCGGCAGTTCTTTTACAAACTCAATTCGTCTTGGATATTTATAAGGAGAAGTCAATTTTTGTAATAGGAGCAGCTCTTTGCAGACTTCTGGTTCTTTGAGGGATGATGAAAAACGTTGAGGTTATTTCGCACTCCTTTGTGTCTTAAGCTAACTGCTACTACTGTTTTCACAGTTCGGGACTTGAACCGTAGAGAATATGCGAATGCCTGGGGCATATAAAAGAGAAGGGTGAACAAACACCCTTCTCACAGCCATGATATATTTAATTATTGTTGTGATCCACCCATTTGTTGTTCAGCCATTTGAACTAAACGCTTAGTGATCTCTCCACCAACAGAACCGTTAGCACGAGACGTTGCATCAGCACCAAGTTGAACACCAAATTCAGAAGCAATTTCATACTTCATTTGATCAAGAGCTTGTTGTACACCAGGTACAAGAAGTTGATTTGAATTACTGTTGTTGTTACTTGCCATGTTTATCACCTCCTTCTGTACTCATAGAATGAGTAAGAGACGTGTAAAACATGCAAAAAGTTTATTGGTAATTGCTGAGAATTTTCAGCTCTCCACAAACACATTCATCATTTGATAAATGAGCCAATTATGATCCAGATTTATTTATGACAAAAGATTAAAACAGATTATCAACATCGTTATTAACGGGGGTTGAACTTGTAAGAACTATCTTCTCTGTACGTTCAACCGCATCGTTCACATAGCGCTCCACTTCAATATACTGCTCATATTTATTCGCCTGCTCTCTCTTTGGTCTTGTTTTAGAGTCAGGAGGTAAAAAGATCGTACAACAATCTTCAAAGGGCAATATCGATGTTTCATACGTATCTATTTTCTTAGCTAGGCTAATAACTTCTAATTTATCCATCGTTACAAGTGGACGAATTATCGGCAAATTTGTAACCTCATTTATCGTATTCATGCTATGCAACGTCTGGCTAGCGACCTGTCCAAGACTTTCGCCAGTAGCAAGTGCTAATATCTTCCGCTCATTCGCAATTTTTTCACTAATTCTTAGCATAACCCTTCTCATAATCGTCATTTGTAAATTACTTGGAATTTGCTGGTGAATATGCTTTTGTACATCTGTAAAAGGAACTAAATGCACTGTAACGCTACTGCCAAACTTCGTCAAAGCTTTTGCCAAATCCAACACTTTTTGCTTAGCACGTTCATTTGTATAGGGTGGGCTATGAAAGTGAACAGCTTCAATTTTCGCTCCACGCTTCATCGTTAAATAACCAGCTACTGGGCTATCAATCCCACCTGACAGCAACAATAACACTTTTCCGCTCGTACCAACCGGTAGACCACCAGCTCCTGCATAGGATCCTGATGTAACATACGTTGCGGTTTCTCGAACTTCTACTCGAATATCTACATCTGGGTTGTGAACATCTACTTTAATATCTTCTGAATTTGCTAATACATACCCTCCGATTTCTCGGTTTAGTTGCATCGTATCAAGTGGAAAAGGCTTATAAGCTCTTCTCGCGGTTATCTTAAATGTATTCACTTTCACATGATCATTTAATACTTGTAATGCACCTTTTTGCATTGCTTCTATCGTATTTTCAACCTTCAGAGCCAAACTAAAAGAATGAATACCAAAAATATGTTGTAACTTTTCAACAATTGGTTCATGATTCTCACCATTTAGTTCAATCACAATTCGACCATATGTCCTTTTTACTTGTAAGTTGGGTATGAGTTTCAGACTCATTTTTATGTTTTGCTGCAATTGTTTTTCAAATATTGAGCGATTTTTCCCTTTTAAGGCAAGCTCGCCAAATCGAATTAGAATATGATCATACATCATGAATTGATTACCTCCCGTAATTCCGGAATAATAGCTTTAATCTCCGTTATAAATCGATCTATCTCTTGCTTTGTTGTCTCATATGAAAAACTTACACGGATCCCTGAACTAGCTCTTTCTTCACTGAATCCCATCGCACTCAGCACTCGACTCGGTGCAGATAATTTGGACGAACAAGCTGACTTCGTAGATACATAGACCTCTTTTGCTGTTAGCGCTTGGACAACTACTTCAGGTTTCGTCCCAAGTATCGAAAAGTTTATAATATGAGGTGCTACATGTTTGATTGGACTGTTTATAACGACTCCCTCAATTGTTTCGAGATCTCTAATTAATTGCTCACGTAGACGTACAAGCTCGCTATGCCTACTTTGTTTTTCAAAAGCGACACGTAGTGCTTTAGCCATCGCAACAATACCAGCTACATTTTCTGTACCTGCACGTAGCTGATTTTCCTGGTCTCCCCCATGAAACAATGAATCGATTCTTAGTCCCTCTCTTACAAATAAAAATCCAGTTCCCTTCATACCATGGAATTTATGAGCAGAACATGAGCAAAGGTCTATCCTTGCTTTTCGAATATTCAAAGGGACTTTCGTTAGTCCCTGTACATAATCAACATGAAAATGAATTTGTGGAAAGTTCCCTAATAATTGCCCAATTTCATAAACAGGTTGAATCGTACCTGTCTCGTTATTTACATGAATAACAGAAACAAGAGTCGTGTCTGGTCGTATCGCAGACTCAAGCTCTGAAACATGAATTCTCCCTTCATGATCAACTGGTAAATAGGTCACTTCAAAGCCCTCTTGTTCAAGCTGAGCAAACGCTTCGAAAACAGAAGCATGTTCCACTTGGGTCGTAATAAGATGCTTTCCGCGACTTCTTTTTGCCCAAGCCGTGCCTTTTATTGCTATATTATTTCCCTCTGTTCCACCAGAAGTGAATATGATTTCCTTTGCTTTTACACCAAGTACATTCGCTATCCTGCTTCGGGATTCTGTTACAAGACCTTCAGCCTGCATCCCAAGAGAATGAAGAGAGGACGGATTCCCAAAGTAAGTCGATGCTACTTTTGAGTAAGTATCAACTATTTCTGGATAAGGTTTCGTCGTAGCACTATTATCTAAGTAAATCATCTCATCTTCCCTCCTAAAGTCTCGTTCTAACTCTACGCATCCATATATGTTAGCACAAAAATGTTAAATGACAATAGAAAAACTTGGCTTTTGCAAGATCCCTAAAAAAATAAATCAAACTCACTCCGAGTTCTTTCTCGACCGAAGAACTCGCGTAAATTCTCGTAACCGCTTATCATTTTGTTAATTCATAAAAAAAAGACCTAACCAAGAAGTAACTCGACTCCTTAATCAGACCTTTTCTACATCTTACACAGGCAAATATTCTTTTACAACGTTTAGAACGTCTGGTTCATATTTTTCTATTACACGAACAGCACAATCAAGTGCTTCTTCATATTCATATTGTCTGAAAAGTAATTCCGCTTCATTTAAACCAGCTTCCACTTTTTCCGAACGACTACGATAGCGATTTCCATATTGAATAACACGTTCTACTAGTTCAGCTAATTCAATCATTTCATGAATCAACTCACTGTTTTCCTCAACAATTATTGTAGCTTCTTCTACTAACACGTTTACACGCCCGAGTTCAAGTGGAACTACTTGTAGCTGATTCGAAGCATCAATAATTTTCTCTTCAGCACTTTGTAATTGATCAAGTGCTCGATTAGGCAATCCTGGAATATTACTCTTTTTTAATACACGGTTCATCTCAACCATCGTATCCTGAAGAGAATGTAAGGTTTCTTTTGCTTTCCGCTCATCTTCTCGAAGAGCAAACAAAGTCTCTTTTTCTTGTTCAATACGAGTATCTAACTTAATCATTTCACTTTGCCATTCATCAACTAAGTCTCTAATCGACGTGTATGTTTGTTTTTGATTGTCTGCTAAGTCACATAGAACATACAACTTATTCGTTAAGTTATGTACATTTTCTTTCATTTGCTTTTGCTCATTTATTTGCTGATCAGAGATGAAATAACTTTGCTGAACATCCACCGTTTCATTAAATAATGCTTCAACTTTTTCTCTGCTTATTTGAACCTGATTTGTTAATTCGTCTAATTTAGTAAATACATATTGTTTTGATTCAACTTCGAATTCTAACATCTCATAAAGCTGGTCAATTTGATTAGACATTTCAGTAAGCTTGTCCTCGACTCCATCACATTTTAAAACGAATAAATCCTCTTTGATTTTTACTAATTCCTTCTCAATCATTTCTAACCTAGACTGAATCGAAAATGCTTCGAGTTGATAGCCAGCTTGATCCATTTCCTCCATGCCGTTTTGTATCTCTTTCACCTCAGCGGGAATTTTTGTTTCGACTTGCACGAGAAGTCTAGGATAGCGCTCAATTAACTCTTCTAATTCCTTAAGTAGAGTAGTAGCTTCTAGTAGATAATTTCTTGCTTGCAAGTAACTTCCATCAGAAGTCGATTGGTCAAATGACTCGAACAATTCATTGATTTTATCCATATTTTCATCAAATGCAGTAAGTCCAGGACCTAGAGAACCTCTTTTTTTAGTTATAATTGTAAATAGCTCTTTATAGGCTGACCGAACCTCATCTATTTCAGTACGATTTTGTTCTTCACTAGAAACAAGACTTTGCACGTCTTCTAAAAGTTGTTTGATTTGGTCTTCAATCCCAACAAGCCTTTGATCCGTAGTTGCTAATTCCTGTTGTGCTTTTTTAAAGCGATTTTTAGCAGCATAGTCCTCTATGTCAAAGAGACGTTCTTCAATATCAGGTAAAATGGTTCCGACAATTTCATCCCACTCACTTCGCCATGTTTCAAACTTTTCTTCTGTTTGTCCGGACATTTGCAGTCGCTTTACTTTACCAATTTCATCCGGGATATCCCGGTTCAGTATTCCATTTTTCCATTCCTCTAATCGATCAACCTCTTTATAAATACGCTTCCGCATAATTGCACTCACAATTATGAAAATGACTATAAGCGCTATAGCTGGATAGATAAAATAAATCATGTGAGGACTCCTTTCTTCCGCTCTTCTAATCTACAACATTACATTTTTAAGCTTCTTGTTGTTTCGGCATATAAAACAAAAACCCTCTATTTTTGACAAATTTGTCTAAGATTTTTACGATTTTGATAAATATTATGATACCATGAAAATGCTACTTTGTATGCTTTTTTTAGATTGGTTTAAGCCAAAAAGAAAGGTACTATATTTGTAAAAAGCATAGAACTTATGCTCGGTTTTTTTCTCAAATTCACCATTATTTTTTAAAGGAGTGAGACTTAGTGGTTATTATACATGATGGTCATGTACATAGTCCCTATTGTCCCCATGGTAGTAAAGATTCTCTTCATAAATACTGTGAAGCGGCAATAGAAAATCAAATTCAAGGTATTACTTTTGCAGAGCACGCACCACTGCCTCCATCTTTTGTTGATCCAACTCCACAAAAGGATAGTGCAATGAGTCGTGCATTTCTAGAAGACTATATAAAGGAAGTTCAAGCAATAAAGCAATTCTACAAAGGAAAATTAAATGTATATCTGGGGCTAGAAATAGATTTTATTGAAGGGTTTGAAAAGGAGATATCTGACTTTTTGAACGAAGTAGGTCCGGTTTTAGATGATAGCATTCTATCGGTTCATTTCTTAAAGGTTGCCTCTGATTATCTATGTATTGATTATAGTCCTGAGGTATTTGGTGATGCGATTGTAAGGTTAGGTTCAGTAGAAGCTGTCTATAAGCTCTATTATGATACTGTAGCGAAATCTATTGAAACAGACTTAGGTCCGTTTCACCCGAAAAGAATCGGTCATATTACACTAGCACGAAAATTTCATAAAAAATTCCCAATATCATCCCCTTTCACTGATGAAACATTGGATATTTTAAAAAAAATAAAGAAAAAAGGATATGAGCTCGACTACAATGGAGCTGGTTGCATAAAACCATTATGCAGGGAACCCTATCCAAGTAACGTCATTATTGACCAAGCCATCAGCTTGGATATCCCATTAGTTTATGGGTCAGATGCACACCAAGCAAGTAGTTTGCTAAGCGGTTATCAACAACTTTCGCCTAATGCGAGCCTTAAAAAACCTCAAATATTATTGTGAGATAGACCTTGGTAGTAGATAAGACGTGGACGTACTAAGTTCCATATGTTTACAAAGGCAAAGATCAACCCACTGTCTTATGTGTTTCATATATCTGTCAATAAAATATGGTTCGGTTGTAGTAATTTGATACAATTCACTTAAATAGTGGGGAGATTGATACGGCATGATGATCATCGTACGTATATGAATAACAACAAAATCAATCGCCTGTTTTCTAAATTCTCCCCTTCTCATCCCAGTACGAATTAAGCCTTCTAGGTCGTGCTTTTCTTTTCTAAGGTATGTTGACATTAGTTCACGTACTAAGACAGAGTCCATTGTCATTTCGCGATGAACCATTCTAGCTACAAAATGATTCGTAGACTGATATTCAAGAAGTGAATGAATTAAGGACAACAGTTGATCTCTACATGAGCCAAACGTCTTATCTACTTCCCCTTTTATTACTTTAAGATACCCTTCAAGGAATTGAGTCATTAGTTCTTCGTATAGTCCTTTTTTTCCACCAAAATGATAGGAGACAAGTGCAACATTGACGTTCGCTTTACTAGCAATATCACGGACAGAAGTACCATCATAACCTTGCGTTTGAAAGAGTCGTACAGCAGCATCAATTATCTTTTCCTTTTTTGTTTCCTTCATAGTGGTAGTCCCCCTTCATTTCCTTCTCTAGTATTTGTTTCGTCCAAGATAGTCATTTTCCTCTAATAATCGCTCGACAAACCCCCTCTATTATTCAACAATTTTTTCATTTGTATTTCCTTCAAATAAGGTTAGGTTGAACTTCCTTCTAGTACAACTTACTCCCCTGCCTGTTCCGTACACGAAAGATTTAATTGGTAAACCTTCATTTACTTTCCATATCCAATTATACTATGCTTACTCCTACTTGCGAAAAATAAGTTATAAACTTTAGAAAAGGGTTATCTCTAGTTACTATTGACTTTTCATTTTTAAATTCATATAATGGTGTTTGTGTGAAATAAGACAGCCAAGGTAAACGTACATTGGTAGCCATTTTGTTCCTCGTGCGGCTGCATATCGAGGTGCATCGTGTAACTTCTAGCTGTCGAAGCGAAGATGCATGAAAGCAAAATGAACATTGTATGAGATTGCCAAGCGGTTGTTATTTTGCAACATCAAAATAACAAGGAGGAGTCAAATTATGGCTCGTTATACAGGTCCATCTTGGAAATTATCTCGTCGTTTAGGAATGTCACTAAGCGGTACGGGGAAAGAATTAGCAAAACGTCCGTATGCTCCAGGGCAACACGGTCCAACACAACGTAAGAAACTTTCTGAATATGGTTTACAACTACAAGAAAAGCAAAAGCTTCGTCACATGTTCGGAATTAATGAGCGTCAATTCCGTCGTATCTTTGATGATGCTGGTAAAATGCCTGGTATTCACGGTGAGAACTTCATGATTCTTCTTGAGTCTCGTCTTGATAACTTAGTTTACCGTATGGGTCTTGCTCGCACACGTCGTGCTGCTCGCCAATTAGTAAACCATGGTCATATTCTTGTTGATGGTAGTCGCGTTGATATTCCATCTTACCGCGTAAAGCCTGGTCAAACAATCGGTGTTCGTGAAAAATCACGTAACTTTGCTATCATCAAAGAATCTCTTGAAGGAACGGATTTTGTTCCAGCTTATGTAACATTCGATGCTGAAAGCTTAGAAGGAACTTACAGCCGTCTTCCAGAACGTGCTGAACTTCCTGCTGAAATCACAGAAGCTCTTATCGTTGAATTCTATTCACGTTAAGTCTTACAGAAAAAAGTCAGTCTATTGGACTGGCTTTTTTCCTTTTCTTAAGAATGACTTTTATAAAAAAGTCGAGAATCTTAATCTAAGTGTAGAGCAAACATATAAAAAGGGATTCATCAAAGTGATTCGAGTCTATATGTATTAGTATCTAAACTATATTAAGAATATGTTCATAAAAGCTCAATTTTTTCCCGCGTTCGCTTATTTCCTCTCTGCTTGGGTATCATTGAACTAATATAACGGTAAAAAAAACAAGTGTATAACTTAGGTGGTTATACACTTGATTCCCCTATACTAATTCTCGTGTTCTCAAATATTATCGGACTTACTTAGTCTTACCTCTCGACTTTATTTATTTTGTTACTTTCATAAATTTACGTTTTCCAACTTGAAGAATCAGATCTTCTTTCATATCCACCTGCAACTGTACATCTTCCACTTTTTCTTCGTTGATCTTCACACCGCCATTTTGGATCATTCTTCTCGCTTCGCCTTTAGAACTGAGCATCTTTAATTCAACGAGTAAATCAACGATCCATATTGCTGAGTCGCCCTCCCACTTTGTTTCAGGAATATCTGTAGGAAGTGCACGTTTTTGAAAAACAGTTTGAAAATAATTCTTTGCCTCATCAGCAGCTTCTTTACTATGGTACATCTCAACAAACCTAGCTCCTAAGTTCATTTTCGCATCTCGTGGATGAACTCTTCCCTCTTTCAAATCTGCTTCAAGCTTCTCAATTTCTTCCATTGGTAAGTCAGTAGCTAATTTGTAGTATTTAATCATTAACTCATCTGGAATAGACATAGATTTGCCGAAAATTTCATTAGGGTCTTCATCGATTCCAATATAATTATTTAACGATTTAGACATCTTTCTTTCGCCATCAAGACCTTCAATAAGGGGCAACGTCATTGCAACTTGCTTCTCTTTTCCATAAGCGTCTTGTAGCGTTCTTCCCATCAGAAGATTAAATTTCTGATCCGTTCCACCCACTTCAATATCCGTATCAAGTGCCACTGAATCATACCCTTGCATCAGAGGGTAGAAAAACTCATGTACAGAAATCGGTTGACCTGACTTATAACGTTTCTCAAAGTCATCTCGTTCTAACATTCTAGCCACTGTCATATTAGCAGCAAGCTTCACAACATCTTCAAATTGAAGTGGCTTTAACCATTCAGAGTTATAATAGATCGTTACTTTATCCATGTCGAGCACTTTTCCATATTGCTCAACATACGTTTCCGCGTTCCTCTTCACTTCCTCATCCGTTAATTGCTTACGTGTTTCTGATTTTCCAGTTGGGTCTCCGATTCGACCAGTAAAATCACCAATTAACATTTGAATTTCATGTCCTAATTCTTGAAACTGACGAAGCTTATGAAGCGGAACCGTATGACCAATATGAACATCTGGTGCTGATGGGTCCATACCAAGCTTAATTTTAAGAGGTTTTCCTGTTACTACTGATTTTTCAATTTTTTTTCTGAAATCAGCCTCCGGAACAATTTCAACAACCCCTCGTTGCAAATAGTCTAACTGTTTTTCTACTTCTGCTTGTTGCGCTTCTGTTAACTTCATCTCTTTTTCCATCATCCATACCTCATTTTCTATATTCTAGTCGAGTCAATCAAAAAAGGAAAAACCATCTTTTTGATCTATAAACTGCAAGGTTTTTCTCTTTGCGCGTCAGTTCTGTCAGACCTAGTCAGAACTTATAAAAAAAAGAGACCTCTCCCCTAAAAAAGGGACGAGGTCTCGCGATACCACCCTTGTTGAAGAAAAGAAATAGATTCTTCCCTCCCACTTCATTCATGTAACGGTATTATCCGTTCTTTGCTTATCACAAAGAAAGCTCCTGACTGTAATTCATCCTCTACCTTTGTACTAATTCACACCGACCATTAGCTCTCTTTTACAGGGAAGCAGGGACTACTTTCATCATTCTTCGCATTTCATATTCACTTATTGTTCTAAAATGTTTTTACCATATGTTTCTTACATTGTCAATTGACTTTAAACCATATCACCAATCGACACCATATGATATAATATTTACTGATATATGGGAGGTTTGCTATGAAAAATAACGTTTCAACATTAATAGAGAAACTCAAAAGGTTTCCAAAAAAATTGCATGAATTAAAAGTATTCCGTAGAATCGGCATTACATACCAAGTGTTTTGGAATCTATTTCTTATTTGTTTAATTGTTGGTTGTATGTCGCTCTTTTTCTTAGGTGGAACGGCTGCAGGTTATTTTGCTGCATTAGTAAAAGACGAACCGCTTCGTACGGCCGATGAAATGCGTACACAAATTTATGACTATGAAGAGACGAGTCAAGTATTTTTTGCTGACGATGTCTATTTAGGTGAGTTGCCTTCTGATATAGAAAGGCATCAAGTTGCTTTAGACGACATCTCTAAGCATTTAAAAAACGCAATCATTGCTACAGAAGATGAATATTTTTATGAACATGAAGGGGTTGTCCCTAAAGCAATTATGCGTGCAACCTTTCAGGAATTTGCGAATTCCACTCTTCAAACAGGAGGAAGTACATTAACACAGCAATTAATTAAAAATCAAATCTTAACTAACGAAGTTTCATTTGACAGGAAAGCAACAGAAATTCTCCTTGCGATGCGCTTAGAGCAGTTTCTTGATAAAGATGAAATCTTAGAAGCATATTTAAACATTGTTCCATTTGGTCGAAATGCATCAGGACGACAAATCGCTGGTGTTCAAGCTGCTGCAAGAGGAATTTTTGGTGTCGAAGCTAGTGAACTTTCCATTCCGCAAGCAGCCTATATTGCCGGTTTGCCACAAAGTCCATTTGGATATACCCCATTCTTACCCGGTGGTGAAATTAAAGAGAACTTAGATCCTGGCTTAAACCGAATGAGAACGGTTCTATCAAGAATGCTAGATGCTAAATTTATTACACAAGAAGAATATGAGGAAGCACTAGCGTATGACATTCGTGAGCATTTCCCAGAACCAACAACTGCATCGATTGAGAAGTATCCTTATTTAACGAATGAGGTATTACGTCGAGCAGCGGATGTTTTAGCAGAGCAAAAATTGCTTGCTAGTGACAATGATCTTAAAGAGCTAACAGAAGATGAGAAAGTCGAATTACTATCTCGTTATCGTGAAGATGCTGCAACAGAATTACGAAGCAGCGGATACAGAATTCATACAACAATAGATGAAGGCATTTATACAGCTATGCAAGAAGCTGTAAAAACAGATCACCTTTTTGGTCCGGAGAAAAATGGTCAACAAGAAGAAGTAGGCGCTGTCTTAATTGAAAACCATACTGGTGCGATTAAAGGCTTTGTTGGTGGGCGTGAGGAAGTTTATGGCAGAGAGTTCAATCGTGCCACACGAGCGTACAGACAGAATGGTTCAACTATGAAACCACTGCTTGCGTATGCGCCTGCTATGGAAATTGGAGCTGTCCAACCTGGAATTGTAGTCCCAGATACACCACATAATTACACAGGTGGAGGTCCTATCTCAAACTTTGATCATGGGCATCAAGGATTATTGTCCGTTCGACAGTCACTCGCTCGTTCTCGTAATGTCCCAGCAGTTCGGGCCTTTCAGATGGTACCACATGAGCAGTTAAGTGAAACGTTTCTAAAATTAGGATTTCAAATGGAATATGAAGGTGAACCATTTGAATCAGCTGCCCTTGGCGCTCCTCGCGTCACAGTAGAACAAAATACGAATGCATACGCTACCTTTGCGAATGGTGGAAAATATGTTGAGTCGTATTTAATTAATCGAATTGAAACACCTGGTGGAGAAATAATTTATGAACACAAACCGATTGAGGAAGATGTTTTCAGTCCACAAACAGCCTATTTAACGATTGATATGTTACGAGATGTATTAAAAGCGGGCGGGACCGCTAGTTCTCTACCAGGCAGATTGAGCTTTTCTGCAGACTGGGCAGGAAAAACTGGTACATCAAGTAATACTCGTGATTCCTGGTTTGTCGCAACGAATCCAAATGTAACATTAGGCGTGTGGATTGGCTACGATCAGAGTGAACAAATTTCTACCACTGTTAATGGATTAAGGTACGGGCCAAGAACACAACAAATATGGGCTAATCTTGCGAATGCTGCCTACAAAGAGCAACCAAGTTTAATGGCTCCTAGCGAACGCTTTGCAAGACCAGACGGAATTGTCTCACGCTCTATTTGTAGCCTAACTGGTTTGCTTCCATCTAAAATATGTCAAGATGCTGGACTCGTAACAACAGATTTATTTAACTCGAAATTTGTTCCTTCTAAGACTGATGACAGCCTAGACAACGCTCGTTATGTTACGATAAATGGAAAGAACTATTTAGCTCTCTCCTCTACACCTTCAGAGTTTACTGAAGAAGGTGTCATGGTCTCAGACGACTTTTGGAACATTAGTGACATTTCTCGTTATCTACCTGATAATATGAAAAACTTAATTACCGATGAAAAAGCTCCAAATAACGGTCGCAAACCTGATGTCGTATCAGGAATCGGATTAAATGGCAATACGCTCTCATGGTCAAAGCATTCCGACAACGATATTGTTGGGTATCGTATCTACAGAGCTGCAAACGGAAGTACAGATTATAAGTTATATAATCATGTAAAAGGAAATGAAAGCACGAGCTTTACGGTCAATAATGACTCTTACTCTTATTATGTAACAGCCGTCGATTCTGAAGGACGGGAATCATCAGCTTCTTCATTTGCAGAAGGATCTAACTATGCATCTGATCCTGAACCTGAGCCTGATCCTGAGCCTGAGCCTGAGCCTGAGCCTGATCCTGAGCCTGATCCTGAGCCTGATCCTGAAGAAGACGAGAATGAGGCTAATAACGAGGAAGAAAAAGAAGACGAAGAAGAGGATGTGGATTAATTATAATGGTCAGCCTTATCTGCATGAAGGCTGACCATTTTTCCTAAACTAGTCTTAGTCTTACTCAAAAAGGATCTGACTCAACTTTAGAGACAGATCCTTTTTGGACATTACTGAACTAATCTTCCATCGTAGACAGATCACCTGTTGGTAAATCTAATTCCCATGCTTTTAATACCCGTCTCATAATTTTACCACTACGAGTTTTCGGAAGTTTTTCTCTAAACTCAATTTCACGTGGTGCTGCATGCGCTGCGAGACCTTTTTTTACAAAGTTACGAATATCTTCTTTTAATTCCTCCGTGATTTCATATCCATCACGAAGGGCTACAAATGCTTTAATTATTTCCCCTCTTACAGGGTCAGGCTTTCCTATCACTCCTGCTTCTGCAACAGCAGGATGTTCGACAAGCTTGCTTTCTACTTCAAATGGACCTACACGTTCACCAGAAGTCATAATGACGTCATCAATACGGCCTTGGAACCAGAAGTATCCATCTTCATCCATGTAAGCAGAATCTCCTGAAACATACCATCCGTCTATTTCAAAATAGCTGTTGTATTTTTCTTCATTTTTCCAAACAGAACGCATCATTGAGGGCCATCCTTTTTCAATAGCCAAATTCCCCATTCTGTTAGGAGGTAGCTCGTTGCCTTTATCATCAATAATCGCTGCCTTAATGCCCGGTATAGGTTTTCCCATAGAACCAGGACGAACTTCCATCGCTGGATAGTTACAAATAACTTGTGCTCCTGTTTCTGTCATCCACCATGTATCGTGAATACGGAGGTCAAATACCTTCTTTCCCCACCGAACTACTTCAGGGTTAAGAGGTTCACCAACACTTAGCATATGACGAAGGTTTGAAAGATCATACTTCTTAACAACCTCATCACCCGCACTCATTAACATTCTAAAAGCTGTTGGTGCACTATACCAAACTGAAACTTGATAGCGCTCTAACGTTTCATACCAATCTTGCGGACTAAAACGGCCACCTCGTATGACATTTGATACCCCAACTAACCAAGGACCAAAAATACCATATGACGTTCCTGTTACCCAGCCTGGATCTGCTGTGCACCAATAGACATCATCGTCCTTTAAATCTAATACCCATTTGGCAGTTTGATAATGTTGAATCATTGCATTATGAACATGCAAAACTCCTTTCGGTTTCCCTGTCGAACCAGAAGTATAGTGAAGAATTAAACCATCCTCACGATCAACCCACTCGATTTCAAACTCTTCACTTGCACTATTTAAACGAGTTAGTAAATTCAAATATGAACCATTCTCTTCATATGACTCATCGACAATGAATACTGTCTCTAAATTAGGTAGGTCATCAACTGGCACACGCTCTAAAAGGGCTGGGGTTGTGATAAGTACTTTTGCTTCGCTGTCTTCTAAACGATCCCGTACAGCGCCTTCCATAAATGCTTCAAATAATGGACCGACAATCGCACCCACTTTAATGGCACCAAGAACCGAAAAATAAAGTTCAGGAGAGCGTGGCATAAAGATGAATACTCGATCGCCTTTTTCTACCCCCGCATCTCGAAGAACATTCCCAGCTTTATTAGAATAACTTTTCATATCACTAAATGTATATTGTTCTTCGCGTTTTGCATCACTATAATAGAGTGCTACTTTTTCTGCTTTCTCTCCTTTTGCATGCCGGTCAATTGCTTCATAAGCAAGATTAACTTTCCCTGTTTCACTCCACGAAAACTGTGCTTCCGTTGTCTTCCAATCAAAAGACTGAGCAGTCTCTTCATAGCTCACTAAATTATGGTTTCCTTTTACAGATGGAAGCGCTTGCATATTCATAATACATCTTCCTCTCTTTTATGTATTTACACTTTATAGTATAATACATACAGAATATTATATCAATTTCAAATTTTACCTATAAGGTAATTTATTGAATTTTTGTTAAAAATATAGAATCTGGTCTTATTTTTGACAAATCATTGACGAAAAGGCTACATCGGTCTTTCATCATGTATAATGAAACGGAAATCGGCTGAAGCGGCTACTGAAAAAGGTGGTTACATAATTATGATTCATGAAAAGACATATTATTCTATAGAAGTTCCTTTTAAAGGACGCACTCTAATCTTAGAAGGGCCTATTTCTTCAGAATCGTTGCATTCGTATGACTTTCATACAGGCCTTGTTGCCTTTCGTCCCCCAAAACAACAAAAAGAAGCTTTACTAGGAATAGCCGATTTACCCGAGGGTAGAATCAATGTTGTGCGTGATGGAAACATGATTGTCGGATACGTTACTTTTCTTTACCCCGACCCAATGGAACGTTGGTCAGAAGGAAAAATGGTTGACCTTATTGAACTAGGGGCCATTGAGATTGCACTTCAATACCGCGGTGCACAGATTGGAAAAAACTTACTCAGATTTTCTATGAAAGATAATGCTATGGAAGATTATATTATCATTACAACAGAATATTATTGGCACTGGGATTTAAAAGGAAGCGGGTTAGACGTTTGGGGCTATAGAAAAATAATGGAAAAGATGATGAATGCTGGTGGATTAGAATGGTTTGCTACAGATGATCCCGAAATTTGCTCCCATCCTGCAAACTGTTTAATGGCTCGCATCGGAAAAAGGGTTAACACGGATTCAATCCAACAATTTGATCAACTTCGCTTTCAAAATAGATTTATGTACTAAAGGTGGTGTTTACAATGATTATTGAACAAATTATGAAACGTGATGTCATTACCGTTATTGAATCGTCTACCATTAAAGAGGCGATGCAGCTGTTAGAACTTCATCAAATTCGGCACATTCCTATTGTAAATGAACAAAAAGAATTAGTTGGGATTGTTTCTGATAGTGATATTAGAGATGCTAGTCCTTCTATTTTTCACTTTACAGATCATTTGGAGGATTTCTTGAAACCGATTTCTTCTATTATGAAGAAACATGTCATTACAGCACACCCACTTGATTTTGTTGAAGAAGTGTCCACGCTTTTTTACGAACACCACATTGGTTGTTTACCAATCTTGGATGGTGATAAATTAGTAGGTATTGTTACTGAAACTGACATGCTACACACATTGGTTGAATTGATGGGAGCCCACCAACCTAGTTCGCACATTGAAGTAAAAGTCGAAAACATTACTGGGAAACTATCAGACATCGCTGCTATTTTTAAAGATTTAAAAGTAAATATTACAAGTGTACTTGTATATCCCCATTTAGACCCTGCTTTTAAAGTACTTGTGTTCCGGGTGCAGACAATTGACCCTCGTAAAGTTGTGAAAGTAATTGAGGAAAAGGGATATGATGTTATATGGCCAAGTGAGCCTGGAATGTTATGATGAAAAAAGATGCGGTTTTTATCTTTTCTAATGAACAATTATCCTACCGATTTAATGATAAACACCCTTTTAATCATTTACGATTACAACTTACGTACGATTTATTAAAAAGTGTTGATGTACTAAGCGAAGAGTTCATTCTTCCTCCTCGAATAGCTACAGATGAAGAGATTGCCTTAATACATGACGAAGCATATATTAAGGCTGTTCAATTAGCAGGACAAGGCAAGTTAAATGAAGCAATTGCCGCTAATTACGGTTTAGGCACGGACGATACTCCTATTTTCAATCAAATGCATGAAGCAGCAGCTTTGTTAGTAGGTGGAACATTAACAGCAGTCGATGAAGTCATGCAGGGACGCGCTAACCATGCCCTGCACCTTGGAGGAGGGCTTCATCACGGTTTTAAAGGAAAAGCTTCAGGTTTTTGTATTTACAACGACAGTTCTATCGCGATTGAATACATGAAGCAAAAATACGGAGCTCGTGTTTTATACGTAGACACAGACGCACATCATGGTGATGGCGTACAATGGGCTTTCTATGACGACCCAGATGTCTGTACATTAAGTATTCACGAAACAGGGCGCTATCTCTTTCCAGGAACTGGCCAAGTACATGAAAAAGGAGCTGGAAAAGGATACGGGTTTTCAATCAATGTACCTGTTGATGCGTTCACAGAAGATGATTCATTTTTAGAGGTGTATGAAACTTCTTTTCGAGAGGTTATTGAATTTTTTAAACCAGATGTCATTCTTACTCAGAACGGTGCCGATGCTCATCATTTTGACCCGCTTACTCATCTTTGTTCAACCTTTAAGACATATAAAAGGATTCCGGAATTAGCTCACAAACTTGCTCATCAATATTGCAATGGTCGTTGGATTGCAGTTGGTGGGGGTGGCTATGATATTTGGCGTGTTGTTCCTCGTGCTTGGGCATATATCTGGCTAACAATGACCAACCAAACTAGTTATTTGGAGCAGTTCCTTCCAAATGACTGGCTGGCAAAATGGAAAGAACAAGCCCAAGGCGAATTACCAACAATGTGGGATGATGGAAAAATAGTGCCAAACATCCCAAGAAAGCCTGAGATCACCGAAAAAAACAAGAAAACATTAGAAAAAGCGCTATATCATATTCGAAATGAAATGAATAGGTAATCAAATTTGAGGATGTCTCAATTGGTCTAATCACCTGAGACATTCTCCATTACACATTTAGTTTGTATGCTTTAAAATGTTCGACACAAGTAAATGTGATTGTTCACTAGCAAGCTCGGTAAATTCATTGAAACTCATTGATGCCTCACCATTTGCTTTATCTGACATCGAACGAATAATGACAAAAGGTACTTCATTCATCGAAGCAACTTGAGCAACAGCAGCCCCTTCCATTTCAACACAAGCTGCATCAAAGTCTTCACGTAGTGTTTCAACGTAGTCTTGGTTCGATATAAATTGATCACCACTAACAATTCTCCCTTGTAATATATGGCGATTTGTTGATTCCTTAGCTACCGCAGTTGCGATTTCAATAAGACTTTTGTCTGCCTGAAAATCGGAAGATCCTTCAAAATAAGGAATTTGGCCTTTCTTAAATCCTAATGCCGTCACATCAATATCATGTTGCATCGCACTTGTTGAAATAACGAGATCGCCAACATTCAATGTTTCATCTACCGCTCCAGCCACTCCAGTAAATAAAATATGAGTCGTCGCAAACTTATCGATTAGTAATTGACTGGTCATTGCCGCATTCACCTTCCCTACTCCACATTTACAAAGGATCATCCCCTTTCCATGCATTGTTCCTTCATAAAATGTAACTGACGCATATCGATGTGTCTTTTTCACTGTCATTTCCGTTTTCATACGTTCAATTTCTTCGTTCATTGCTCCGATAATTCCATACTTCATGTTGTAACCTCCCACTTAAAATAAAAAAAAGCGACATTACGCTACAATCTACCTCCAGCAAAAATCAAAATAGCCTTCAAGCAAAAGCTTCACTAGCTCTCACATTAGCCTATCTCCTTACTTGAGACAAAAATGTTGCAGTCACTTTAAAACGTATCTCCGTCGTCATGAGTAGGATCTGAAATAACAATGACTACTCTTCGATTGATTTGTAAATTTTCAGTTGTTGTATTGGGAACAACGGGACGAGTGTCTCCGTAACCAGTCGCAATATATCTATTTGGTTCAAGATGATGAGTGCCAATTAAAAAGCGTATTACGCTACTTGCACGCGCACCAGATAGCTCCCAGTTTGATGGGTAACGAAAAGTTGAAATCGGACGGCTATCCGTATGCCCTTCCACTTTAACGAAATTTGGAATTGCTACGAGCAAAGTACCAACTTTACTTAAGAATGGTTTTGCATCAGGAAGTAATTCCGCCTCTGCTGATTCAAACAACGTTCTTTCTTGCAAAACAAGAACGACTCCACGCTCATCACGAGTAGCAGAAATGTGCTCTGTTAACTCATTATCTACTAGAAATTCCGTTACTTCGTTTAGTAACTTGTCCATATCAACTTCTAAGCCATTTTCCTCATAATCACTTTCATTTAGAGAATCATTTCGTTCATCAACGTGTATTTCATCAGGGGCTCAATTCCATCTACAGCAAGCAATACACCTTTTTTAATAAACGGATCTTCCACTTCATCTAACCCAACTTCAAGTGCTAGTAACCCTTCACGTCTTGCTTTTCCAGAAAGCTCAACAAATGTATCAATTAACTGTTATAAATCATGTTTCTCTGTACGAAATGCTTCACCTAACACTTTAGGAATCATCTTCAACTCCGCCAAAGAGAACGTAATAATGATAGCCGAAATAAGTCCACCTATTACGATAAGAATCGAGGCGATCTGAATAAAGAAAATAAATCCAGAAGGTCCTGAATTGGAAAAAACGGCCAGTAATAGGACAACAACACCTAAAATGATCCCGACAGGTGTCATAATATCAAATTTTTTCATAATCCTCTCCCTAAAGAGGGTTATTCTCAGGTAACAGATCAGACAAGGTTGACTCAAGACCTTAGGGTCCCTTCATGAGACAACCTCGTGAACTGTACCGATATTTTAAGCTTCCCTCTATTATTTCGTTGATTGTCTAAACTCTATACGGTGTGGGAGCACAACGATATGGTCACTCACTTCTTCTTTATTCATCAGTTTCGTTAGTAAGCGCATGGATACCGCACCAATATCATACATTGGTTGAACAACAGTCGACAGTGTAGGTCGTACCATTGTTGCAAGTCGTGTATTATCAAATCCTAACACTTCAAAATCATTCGGAATTGAATACCCTTGATCTTGTGCTCCATGAATAATCCCAAGTGCCATTTCATCCGTTGACGCAAAGATAGCTGTCGGTTTTTCTTCTAATTCTAAAAATGACGACATTGCCTCAATACCTGAGTCATAAGTGTAATCACCTATGACAACTAGTTGCTCATCAAACGTAAGACCTGCACCTTCTATTGCCTCCCTATACCCTAAGAACTTTTGATAGCCATTAACCGGATCATCTAATGTCCCTGACAGCATTCCAATACGATTGTGGCCCTTCTCGATTAATGTCGTAATAGCGTCATGAACAGCTTGTCTATAGTCAATATTCACTGAAGGAATTTCACTATTTGCATCAAGTGTAGCTGCTAATACAACAGGTACCGGAGAACGTTTAAACTGCTCTACATGTTCCTCTGTAATATGCCCTCCCATAAAAACAATTCCGTCGACCTGCTTTTCAAGAAGCGTATTTAAAAGGTGAATCTCTTTGTCTTGATTCTGATCAGAGTTACACAGGATAATATTGTACTTATACATTGTTGCAATGTCTTCAATCCCACGAGCTAACTCAGCAAAGAAAATACTCGATATATCAGGGATAATGACACCTACTGTCGTTGTTTTTTTGCTGGCTAGTCCTCTAGCAACAGCATTCGGACGATAACCCAACCTTTCAATGGCTTCTAGTACTTTCTTTCTTGTTGCTGGCTTAACATTAGGGTTTCCATTAACGACACGAGATACGGTCGCCATTGACACTCCTGCTTCTCTTGCTACATCATAAATTGTTGTATTCACTAGGATCCTCCTCTATTATTGAAAATGATTCTAATCGTTTTCATATTGTATTGTTATCATACGATACTATGAAGAGGTCCGCAATGTTCTACACTACTTATATCGACAACCTTTTGAATTTTTTCATAGTATTTTACTGGATAATTGCTGAAATCAACAAATTATCGGAAAAAAGAAAGGATCTATCCCCTAAAATGCGGGGACAGATCCTCATGAAACTTGATTATTAATTAGCCTTTATATAAACCTGAAGCTTGTAGATCATCAATGAATTTGTTAAATTGCGGAATATCCATTTGCTGAGCTGAATCAGATAAAGCTACCGCTGGATCTGGATGTACTTCAGCCATTACCGCATCGGCACCAATTGCTAGAGCTGCTTTTGCAGTAGGAAGCAATAAATCACGACGTCCCGTTGAGTGAGTCACATCAACTAACACTGGTAAGTGAGTTTCTTGTTTTAAAATTGGAACAGCTGAAATATCTAATGTGTTTCTAGTAGCTGTTTCGTATGTTCGAATTCCACGTTCACATAACATGAGGTTGTTGTTCCCTTTTGATACAACATACTCAGCTGCATGTATAAACTCTGCAATGGTTGCAGATAAACCTCGCTTTAATAAAACTGGTTTATCGAGTGCACCAGCAGCTTTTAGAAGTTCAAAGTTATGCATGTTACGAGCCCCAATTTGAATAACATCTAGATATTCGAGCGCAAGATCTAGATCAGAAGGGTTAACAATTTCACTGATGACAACCATATCTAATTCATCAGCAACCTTCTTTAAAATTTGTAACCCTTCAACACCTAAACCTTGGAAATCATAAGGAGATGTACGTGGTTTAAATGCTCCCCCGCGCAATAATCTAATCCCACGTTCTTTTAACGCTTTTGCAACTGTAAATACTTGCTCATAGCTCTCAACCGCACATGGTCCCATTACAAGGCGTTGAGTACCATCACCCATCATGACACCTTTAAGATCAACCACCGTATTATCTGGATGCTTTTTACGGGATACAAGTAATGCTTTGCTATTGTCTTCTTCTTGAAGCTCAAGGCTAGCTTTGAAGATTTGTTTAAATAAATGTTGCAATGTTGATGTTTCGAACGGTCCTTTGTTATGTTCAGCAATATGATCAAGCATACTACGCTCTCTAACTGGATCGAATCTATTTACCCCTTGCGTGCTTTTCACTTTTCCAATTTCTTGCACAAGACGAGCGCGCTCATTGATTACTTCAAGAAGCTTAAGGTTCACCTCGTCTAATTCTGATCTCAACACATCTAATTTATCATTACTCACTATTCTCCACTCCCTTTTTACTTGCTTCTTTTTAGTTAAGATTCATTATAAATGAAAATTCTGAGAATGTCACTACTTTTTTCTTTATCGCTTTTAAGCTTTTAAGCTTTTAAGCTTTTAAGCTTTTAAGCGTTAAAGTATTTGTGGAATTATCTTACTTATTAATTTTTTCCTAGTAAAATACAACTATGAAGGTGTGATAATATTTACGCATAAGGGAAACATAAAGAGTCTGTCCCACGACCTAGAGGGGACAGACTCTTTAAAATATAATAGAAAAGTGAAGATTAACTTTAATGACTTTTAGCTTTTTCCAATTCAACTTTCGCTTGAATATCATCCACTTCTTGTTTAACGGTTTCTACAATTTCTTCTCCAGACTCTTGAGCCTCACCAGCTAAATCTTCTACGATCTCTTCTGCTGATTCTTGAGTATCTTCAGCTTCGGCTTTTAAGTTTGAAGTTGCCTCTTTAACTTTATCAACAACTTGTGCCGATTGATCTGAAACGACCTTCGCAATAGATGTTGATTTCTCTTTTGCGTAAGTTGCCCATTCATTTCCTTTATCATAAGCCGTTGACGTAAATTGATTTGTCTTATCACGTGCCACTTGTGCTTGTTCATTAAGATCACTACGAAGTTCTTTACCTGACTTAGGAGCTAAAAACAGTGCTGCAGAAGCCCCAACAATTCCCCCAATTAATGATCCAATGATAAAATCCTTTGTGTTCATACTATTCTTATCGCTCATAGCCTTTCTCCTCCTTCGATTCGTTTGAACTTTGATCTTTTTTCTGTTTAAATTTTGAATATAAATCAATTGCAACATTGCCCCATTGTACGGCCTTTGCAATTTGATCTGACTGCTTAACAACTTGAGTTGAGACCGTATTGGACACATGTCTTAATGATTTATTGACTTGCCCAACAGAATCACCTAATTCTTTAACTGATGAAAATACGGTATTTAATGATTCCGATTTCTCTTGAAGATCATCAGCTAAGCGATTCGTACGGTGTAAGAGTTCTTCTGTCTCTTTTGTAATTCCATGTACTTGTTGCTCAAGACCTGCCATTGTATTGGCTACATGCTCTAGTGTACGATTAGCAGACTTTAATGTGCGTACTAAATATATAACTAACACTGCAAAAGCAACTGCAGCTACTAATGCACTTATGTACAACAAACTTTCCATTTCTGGTCTTCACCCCCTTTAATCAACCAGTATACAATCTGAATACCCATTATAACGATTTCTTAAACCATGTATATAAACTAATTCGAGAAAACATCTTCATATCCTGCTTCTTTTCTCACATACTGTTAAGTTTTATTCTTATCGTATACAATAAGATTGTGAACGTTGAAGGAGGAATAGTAAATGAGAGATCCAAGAATTCAAACACTTGCAAAAAATTTAATAACATATTCGGTTGAATTAAAACAAGGAGAAAAAGTTCTAATAGAAAATTTCGGACTGCAACGAGAGCTTGTTACAGCACTTGTCCAGGAAGCGTACAACGCAGGAGGGTATCCTTTTGTATTATTAAAAGATCATCAAGTGGATCGTTCTTTACTAATGGGCGCCCAAGAAAATCAACTTTCAATGATGGCTTCTTTTGAAACTCAAGTCATGAGTGAAATGGATGCATATATCGGTTTACGTGCTGGCGATAATATTTCAGAACTAGCTGATGTGCCAAGTGACAAAATAGCTCTACATGGAAAAACAGTTGGAACAAAGGTACACCGAGAAATTCGTGTACCGAAAACAAAATGGGTTGTCTTACGTTATCCGAGCTCATCTATGGCTCAACTCGCTAATACGAGTACTGAAGCATTCGAAGACTTTTACTTTAACGTATGTAATTTAGACTACCGAAAAATGGATCAAGCTATGGATTCACTTGTCGCGTTGTTAGACCGGACGGACAAAATCCAGTTAAAAGGACCCGGAACTGACTTAACCTTCTCTATCAAGGATATCCCTTCAGTCAAATGTGCAGGGAAACGAAACATCCCAGACGGTGAAGTGTATACGGCTCCTGTTCGTGAATCTATTAATGGAACGATTACATATAACACCCCGTCTCCATATCAAGGCTTCACATTCGATAATATATCTTTTACATTTGAAAATGGAAAAATTGTCAAAGCAACCGCAAACGATAACGAGAGAATTAATAAAATCCTAGATACAGATGTTGGTGCTAGATATATTGGAGAATTTGCCATTGGAGTTAATCCATATATTCAACACCCGATGAAGGACATCCTCTTTGATGAGAAAATTGATGGAAGCTTTCACTTTACACCAGGCCAATGCTATGAGGAAGCATCAAATGGAAACGATTCAAGCATTCACTGGGATATTGTCATGATTCAACGTCCTGAGTATGGTGGGGGCGAAATTTATTTTGATGAGGTCCTAATTCGAAAAGATGGTCGCTTCATTCCTCCAGAACTAGAGTCATTAAATCCTGAGAATTTAAAATAAACGAGCGGAGCTGCTGCCTTATTTTAAGCCTTTTATGAGCGGGTTGCTCATAAAAGGCGCGCAGCTTGCGGAGCCATTGCCGCTATTTATATGTCTTTTGACCAGCCCCTTTGAAATAAACGAGTAGAACAACAAAAAAAGACAACCATGGTTGTCTTTTTTTGTTGTTCTACAATGTTTGTTCATATGCTTGTTGAAACTTTTGAATGTCTCCAGCTCCCATAAATAATAGGACACTATCTTCATGATTTTTCAAAACAGCAATGGCTTCCTCTGTAATAACTTTTGCTTTTGGAATTAAGTCTTGAAGATCAGCAATTGTTAATGACCCTGCATTCTCTCTAGCGGACCCAAAAATATCACACAAATAAACATAATCTGCTTTTTTAAGTGACTCTGCAAATTCTTTTAAGAATGTTTTCGTTCTTGTAAATGTATGAGGTTGAAATATCGCAACAACATTTAAATCTGGATATTTTTGCTTTGTCGCTTCAATTGTCGCAGCAATCTCTGTAGGATGATGGGCATAATCATCAATTAACACTTGCTTTTCAATCGTTTTTTCCGTAAAGCGGCGTTTGACCCCTTTAAACGTTTTTAAATGCTCCGCAACCACTTCAGCAGACACGTTTTCATAATGACAAAGTGCAATAACTGCAAGAGCATTTAAGACATTGTGTCTTCCATATCCAGGAATGGTAAAGGAACCGTATAAACTATTACGTACAAATACATCAAATTGAGTACCCTCATTAGTTGTTTCAACATTTCTCGCTTGAAAGTCATTATCCTCAGCAAAACCATAATAAACGACTGGAACATTGGCATGAATTTCTTGCAAATGCTCATCATCACCACAAGCAACAATTGCCTTCTTTACTTGCATGGCCATTTCTTGAAAAGCTGAGAAAACATCTTGAACATCTTTGAAGTAATCAGGATGATCAAAATCTACATTTGTCATAATACAATAATCAGGCTTGTAGTTTAAGAAATGACGACGATATTCACATGCTTCAAACACAAAATACGTTGAATCCTCTTCTCCTTTTCCAGTACCGTCACCAATTAAATACGATGTAGGAAAAGCAGAACCTAGCACATGAGATAACAAACCAGTTGTTGACGTTTTTCCGTGTGAACCTGTTACAGCTACACTCGTAAATTTTTGAATAAACTCCCCTAGAAATGTTGGATATTTCTTTACATCGAGCCCTAATTCATGCGCTCGTTGGACTTCTTCATGATCATCCCCATAGGCAGCTGATACAATGACTTGCTGATCACTTTTAATATTGTTTCTTTCAAATGGTAATAAAGTAATGCCCTTTTGTTCAAGCGGTCGCTGTGTGAAAAATTGTTTCTCCACATCAGATCCTTGAACCTGTTTTTTCATATCATGTAATACTTGAGCCAGAGCACTCATTCCTGACCCTTTTATTCCGATAAAATGGAAATTTGTCATAGTTGGACCTCCAAAATTCACATGGTTTTCTTGCGTCCAATGAGTCAATATCATTACGTTAAAAAGTGAAAGACCGCATGTATATTTATACGTGAATCACATAATCGTTCAAAGCGATATCAAGTAATTCCTCAGCGTTTCCAACTTCCGTTTCATAAAAAACTGCCCTAAAGAGGCATTGACCCATTATATCAGAAAACGACGCTTTCACCAATTAAGCCGTTCTTCTGTCTCACCCAATAGTATATGACATAACATTGAGAAAAGACCTACTGAAGCCAGTAGGTCTTCATGTTAATCTACTATTTGCAACCTAGGGTTATCACGAAAGCGTCGCCCAGCTTTCGCTTCATGGTTGCCATTTAACAGGACGTTATCTCCAGTAAACCCAATGTTTAATTTCAATAAACTTCCCCCAACCCCATAGATATCTACAGGGACACCTGCTTCTTCATATTCTCTTATACGTTTATCGTTAAAACCACCTGTTGCTATAATTTTAACATGATTAAATCCTTCTTGATCCAACGCTTCACGTAGCGCAAAGAGTAAGGATGGATTTGCTCCCCTTGGATCAAACGAACCCATGATCTCTGGTTTCCGACAAAAAAACTGATCAACCATTGTCCTAGATGTATCTACACGAACACCCATTAAGTCAGATCCAAATTCACGAGCTACTTTCAAAGAGTCAGTAATAACATCATTGTTATAATCAACTAGGGCCATAAGATCGTCTTCAGGGTACGTTTCCTTATAAGCACGTGTTGCAGCTACAACATCACCTTGAAATAGTTGAATGAGCGCGTGTGGCATTGTCCCCATTCCTTTTTTGCCCCACCACTCGTTCATCGCATGGGTCGCTTGTGCTTTTGAACCGCCAATAAATGCCGCATATCCGTCACCTGATTGTTGGGTGAAATGATCATCACGGTCACCCATAAAAATAATAGGCTTTTGAACACCAGACCATCTTGCTGCTTTTGCCACATTATACACATTCGTAGCAACAGATGTACGTCTAGCAAAAACGCCATCAATTAACCCTTCTAAATAACCAAAATCCTCATATTTTCCTGTTATGGTTAAGACCGTTTCAAACGGTTTAATTTTATCGCCGTCTTCTAACGATCTTATTTCGAGATTGCTTGAGTCTCGAGCAAACGTGCGAATTAACGCAATAACCTCATCCGTACCACATAAAACTGCATGTTCTTTTTGGAAAAATTGCATTGTTACTATATTGTTTGGTCGATACTTCTCAACGATCTCTTTTGTTTTCAGAAAATAAACGGCAGAGAACCATCCCTCTTCAACACGTTCATCAAATTTAAATGTTTCGTTCGTTAAACGTTTAATTTCTCCATTTAATTTCCGTGTAATTTCCTTCATCCATCTAAACTCCTTGTGTCGAACCCTTCAATAGTAGAATAGGCAAAGTTTTTATCTTTTTATCATATAGAACCTTTCACTTGAAAACAAGGTAAATTATGAATGATGAAAATTACCCTTCTTTATGATAGAGAATTTCTTCAATAGAAATTTCATCAACAAGTACGTGCCGTGGCTTACTTCCCATCGCTTGAGAGACAATTCCACGATCTTCCATCATATCAATTAATCTAGCTGCTCGGTTATAGCCTACTCTAAACTTTCTTTGCAAACTTGAAGCTGATGCTGAGCCTTGGTCAATTACATAATAACAAGCTTCTTCAAAATGTTCATCATCAACTTCTTCATGAGCAACTGATTTTAGCTGGTCTGTTTGTAATAAATATTCAGGTTCTCTTTGCTTTTTCACATAGGCAACAACATCTTCAATCTCCTCATCAGATACAAATGTACCTTGAACACGTACAGGCTTTGGAGTGCCATTTTCATGGAATAACATATCACCCTTACCTAACAATCTCTCCGCTCCACCCATATCTAAAATCGTTCTAGAATCGGTTTGTGATGACACAGAAAATGCAATTCTCGTTGGAATATTTGCTTTAATTAATCCTGTAATAACATCTACTGAGGGACGCTGCGTAGCTAATAGTAAATGAATTCCACAAGCTCTTGCTTTTTGAGCAATTCGACAGATTGAATCCTCTACTTCTTGTGGTGAAACCATCATTAAGTCAGCTAACTCATCGATCACAACTAAAATGTATGGAAGTTCAGGTTTTTCTGATGACTCTGAATAAATTTCATTGTATCGACCAACATCGCGACACCCTTTTTGACTAAACAACTCATATCTTCTTTCCATTTCAAGAACGACCCATTTAAGTGCAGCTGTTGCTTGTTTCGCATCTGTTATTACAGGTGTAACTAGATGCGGAAGTCCATTATAAGGGGCTAACTCTACCATCTTAGGATCAATCAACATTAACTTTACAACATCAGGACTTGCTTTAAACAGAAGACTAATCAAAACAGAATTGATGCAAACACTTTTACCAGATCCTGTTGCTCCAGCTACGAGTCCATGAGGCATTTTCTGTAAATCAGTTACAATTGGTTGTCCGGAAATATCGAGGCCAAGTGCAACCGTTAAAGGTGACGTTGAACGAACAAATGTACCACGACGCAAAATTTCACGTAAAAAAACAGGAGTAGATTCTCTATTAGGCACTTCTATACCAATGGTGTTTTTCCCAGGTATAGGAGCTTCAATACGTATGTCTTTTGCAGCTAATGCGAGTTTCATATCATCGGATAGACCCGTTATTTTCGTCACCTTCACCCCTCGTCCTGGTTGAACTTCAAATCGAGTGACAGAAGGTCCCTTTGTGACATGAACGACTTTCGCATCAACATGGAAACTTTGTAATGTTTCTTCTAAAATAGCACCTTGTTCATCCAACCAATCCGTTTCATCCTTTTCTTGTAATGCAGGATAATTCAATAACTGAATATTCGGAAACGAATAAGTTGAGCTTTTTTGTATCGGTGCTGATTGAAGTTGCTTTTTCTGAGCTTTGTCTTGAGGAAGCATCATTACATTAAAAGGAACAGCAGGTTTACTCGTTTTCTTTTGTTCTGTAGTAGGTTGAATCGATATTGCCGACTCTTTATTATGTTCAATAGATTGAGAGTGTTTAGAGGCATTAGGTCCTTTTTCTTTTCCTCTCTCCTTCCTACTCTCAAGTTCTTCGTTTTTCAATGTTTCTTCCGCTAGCTCGTATACTTCCTCTTCTTCTGATTCTTCTGTGTATTCAAGTACTTCCTCTTCTCCTGTTGCTTCCGCATGTTCATGTATTTCCTCTTCTACTGTTTCTTCTGTGTATTCAAGTACTTCCTCTTCTCCTGTTTCTTCCGCGTGTTCACGTACTTTCTCTTCTTCTATTGCTTCCGCATGTTCATGTATTTCCTCTTCTACTATTTCTTCTGTGTATTCAAGTACTTCCTCTTCTTCTGTTGGTTCCGCGTGTTCACGTACTTTCTCTTCTTCTGTTTCATTACCTATTTCTTGCAAATCTTGTTTGTCTAAAGTCAAAGCTTCTTCTAGTATAGCAGGTACATTGAACGATTTTACCTCTTTATAGCTAGCCTCTCCTTCAATCGAATGAATCGGTTGGACTTCAAGTGTATTTATTGGATCTTCGGGTTTAGAGATTAGGCCAGTCTGTTCTCCGAAAAGGAGATCGCTTTTCTTAGATAACCGTTTGGTACCACTGGTTTGTTCCTCAAAGACTTCTAATCCATTTTTCTGGATTGGAGGTTTACTACTTTTTGGTCTCTCTTCCTCTCTCTTTTCAAAAGGGAGAATCGATAAATTGTCACCCAATTTGCTTTTGGCTGTTTCTCTCTCTCTAAATCCATAAACAGGGGAAGGGATAGCCGTTAATTTAAAATCGGAGTTTGAAAATCTCGGCTTAGAAACAGGCGTCTCATGGTTGACTTTCTTACTACTGATGTCTTTTTTCTTGCTATCAGACTTAATAACTACTTTTTTCCCTTGAGCTTGAAACTTTTGATTGTCTTTATGCCGCTTAGGTGCATCTTCAATCACTGGAAATCGAAATTTTCCATTTTTCGGATAATGATAAACAACTCGAGATTGACTTTCCTGTTTTTTTGTTGAAATTGATTCGTATCTAGGTGTTTCTATCTTTCGATTTTGTACTACTTGTGTTTCCTCGCTATACTCTCCACCAAAAAATTGTTGAAGTCTCTTCATCCAGCGATTCAGTGTCCCCATTTATACCACTCTCTTTCTCTCATTTTCTTTCCAAACGTAATGAGGGAAAGAGGTTGACTTAAAAACCAGTAGACCGACTCAGAAGCTTGTCTATGAGTCAACCCCTTTCCTATACCTCACATATATCACAATCACTAAATATGATTGCTTGTCTATAAATGGGATAGAAATGTTGGTTTTAAGTCAACCTCTTTCTTCATGTTTATTTGAACGTTGCACAAACCTCATAAGAGTCATCGAGTACTAGTTTCATTATCAAATATATGAGCAAGATCGCTTATCTTTTCGTCCCGTCGTTTAAAGTCAATGTCCTTTATTTTTAAGAGTAACGTCTCACCAACTCTTTCATTATTGTATAACACATTCATTGTTACAGTCTCCTTTTATCACTCTCTTTTACTCTTTTTATTGTACCATAATGAAACTTTGTATGGCGGGTCTTAAAAAGGTTGTTTGAAAAAGGGACCATTGTCCCTTTTTCAAATTAGAACAACCTATTACAGAAGTTATTTAGGTTTTCTTTGGGCCAAAATAAAAGTCGGTTCTAATTCACCATTGTCATATAAAAATGGAAGTGCTGTCACAGGAACACGTCCCTCTCCAAAGAATTGGAGAGCAAGTTGTGCTAAAACATCATACCCTCGTTCATTAACGATATCAGCAAATATCAGAACATCTTGGTGAGGAACGGCAACAGCTAATTGCCCCGTTGCTTGCTTTTCCATCTTTTCTAACAAAGATTGGTCTAAAATTCGACTTGCATCAAACCCATCTTTTGCCCGTAAGAAAAAGAACCTATTTCCTGCAACTGTATCCTCTTTTAATGGTTGCGGTAACGATCGTACATTAAACAGTGCTATTTCGCGAATTTTTTCCTCTGTAAATGCCGTACCTTCTAACATCGTTTCTTGAATCAATGTATACGACTCACCTAAGTCAATTACATAATAAACACGCGTTTCAGCAGTGTGCTCATCGAATAATAAAGCATTGCCTTCTTTTGTTTCTGTTGGAAAAGACGTAGCACGTATCACAGGGTAAATTCGTTTTTCATTCCCTGTAAGATTTGGCTGATTTTTCATTGCTTCTAGTCCTACTTCGACATACCGAACAACCTCATCAATGGATCCAAACTCTTTTCGTTCCCATTTTGCAAGAAGTGGTTTAAGTGACAGAGTAACCCCCTTTTTTATTTCATTGTCTTCTATACGTAAAGTAGATTCCTTATGATCATAGATAATGGTCCAACCATCCCTTGTAAGTCTTTGTTCAATCTCTTTGCGAAACTGTCTCATTTCCATAAAATGATCCTCTCCTTCAACTATCTATTCTAGCAGAAACAAAAACACGAACCAAATTAGAAAAACTGAGCTCACTACAATGCTTTTTAAGTCGACTATCCTCCCGCTGTTCTTTTAAAAAGAACAGCGCATTAGAAAAGTAATAATTATGTAACTGTTAAAGAGAAGAGATCGCAACGTCAAGAGGAAGACATTTTCGGTTCGTTCTAGATAGAAAAAGCCACCCAACTAAATTGAGTGACCATCCTTCAGGTTAAATATGAGCTTCTGCCTTACTTAAAAAAGCTTCAATTTCCTCTTGAGACTTGCGATCCTTGCTAACGAAACGCTCAACTTCTTGTCCATTCACATAGGCAAGAAAGCTTGGAATACCAAAAATGTCAAGCTCTGCACATAAATCAATAAACTGATCACGGTCAAGATAATAAAAAGAAAAACTAGGAAAATCAGCTTCAATTCTTGGTAAAACTGGTTCAATTATTTTACAATCCGGGCACCAATCCGCTGAAAACATAAAGACCGCAGACTCTTTGCTTGCTAGTTCCTTAAATTGTTCAATACTTTGAATTTTTTCCATTTGAACACTCTCCCTAAAAATAAAATTATCCTTGCTCAATCTTCATATCACCAAATCGAATGGTTCCTCGTTTCCTCATCCATTCTGAGATGGCTAAACTAATAATCGCAGGAGCTACAAAATACAACAAAACAACTGCAATTAATACACTACTTGAAAACCCCATATGTGTAAATGTCATAATCGGGCCAACTAGCCCACTTGTCCCCATCCCTGCACCTGCTGGATTATTTGTCATTCCAAAACCAACAGTCGCAATTGGAGCAAGTAGCGCACCGGCTAGAGTTGGCGGGATAAGAATGTATGGGTTCTTCACAATATTTGGAACCTGTAACATCGAAGTCCCAATACCTAAAGAAACGAGACCAGACCATCCATTTTCACGGTAACTGCTAACAGCAAAACCAACCATTTGTGCCGCACAACCAACCGTTGCAGCACCAGCTGCAACCCCTTCAAGCTCAAGCATTATTGCTAGTGCAGCACTTGAAATTGGAGCAGTTAGGGCTACTCCCATTAACGTAGCAACGATAATACCCATTATAAACGGTTGTTGCTCCGTCCCCCACATAATAAGTGCACCAAATTGTTGCATACCTGCTTGGATCCATGGGCCAATTAAAGAGGCTGAGAAAAATCCTGTCAAGATCGTCACTAAGGGGGTAAGAATTATATCGAGTTTTGTTTCACCTGACACAAGCTTGCCTATTTCGGTAGAGATGACAGCAGCAACAAAAGCACCAGCTGGTCCACCCAGACTAGCTCCAGCTGCCCCGCTAATAATAGCAGAAAAGACGACAAGTTTTGGAGCCTTTAAACCATAGGCTACTGCTACTCCAATGGCAGGACCCATCAAACTCATGGCCAAACTACCGATCTCTTCAAACCAAGCTCCTAAGCTCTCAACACCTAAATGAACGACTTGTTCACCAACCGTTCTAATAATTAAGCCGATTATTAGTGAAGCAAATAACCCCAATGCCATATGGCTTAATGCCGTAATAAAATAAGTGCGCCACGAAAGATTAATACCCTTTTTTTCAAAAAATCCTTTCACCTATACCACTTCCCTACGCTCTATTTAGGACGATAGGAATGAACAATTTCTGTCATAGCCCCTATATTGTCCTCTAGGTCTTTATAAGTTGTAAGAGTAGACAGTTTTGCCCCACCAATTGTCGTGATTACAAATAATCGACCGTCTTCCTCCTCTGATACGATTAAATATGCTAACTGCTTATTAGATTCAATTAATTCATATAGCAATGCGCCACCAGCATACTCCATATCACGTTGTAAATGGATGTTACTCGTAGGGAGTTCCGTCGGTGAATGAAACAAAAGAAATAATTGGTCTCGACTTTGTATTTGTACATTGTAATCTAGTTCTTCTAATACTTCAAAACCACGAGGCAAATA
The DNA here is from genome assembly GCF_037027555.1 of Halalkalibacter kiskunsagensis. Classification (NCBI taxonomy): domain Bacteria; kingdom Bacillati; phylum Bacillota; class Bacilli; order Caryophanales; family Bacillaceae; genus Halalkalibacter; species Halalkalibacter kiskunsagensis. The sequence continues at coordinate 76,819 of NZ_JAXBLX010000008.1, forward strand.
AAGTTCTAGCATAGTTAATTCTGTATTCGAATCTTGCTGTTCTTTTTCAACACCCGTTTTAAATGCTTGATAACCTAGTTCTAAAGCCTCTTCGTTGGTTACTGTACAACCGGTCACAAGCAACAATAAATAGAGCGCTGTTCCTACTTGCCAAACTTTCATAGTCAAACGGTACACTCCTTTTTTCCTTATCATACACAATTCTACCTAATAATACCCTCAAGGTTAGCGGCTGACAAGACAACATTCATCAGTTCCTGTTACAATAGAGAAAAGTAAAGGAGTGACGTTTGATGGAATTAACCGTTTATTTAGCAGGAGAAATACATAATCCTTGGCGTGAAGAGCTACGAACCCAAGCAATAAAATGGAATCTTCCACTTACTTTCACTGGTCCAATGGAAGACCATGACCGCTCAGATCTAATTGGAGAAAAAATACTTGGAAAACAACCAACGACTGTATTAAGAGATGAAACTGCATCTTCAATCAATAATTTACGAACACAAATCTTGTTATCCAAATCAGATGTTGTCATTGCTTATTTTGGTGATCAATACAAGCAATGGAATAGTGCAATGGATGCAGCTACTGCCATTACATTAAACAAACCAGTTATTCTTATTCGTGATGAAAAACTCCATCATGCATTAAAGGAACTCGCAAACAAAGCACAACTAGTCGTTGAAACCCCTGAACAAGCATTAAAAGCATTAGCATATATTTTTGAATAACAAATTACTTACTACTTTGCTCTTACTAAAGAAAGAGGATGATTCAAAGGTTTTCCCCATTGAATCATCCTCTTTCTTAACAATTATTCCGTATGTTCTGCTAACTTAAATAGCCCAATTGCCATGCTAATGCTTAGTAAATAAATCCCCCCCGTGAAAACAAGCACAGCTGAAATAGCAGCACCTGACATTCTCATCACTCCTTCTCACATCTTATTTTACTCCCACTTTTATTTTAATAAGAAGTTGTAAATAAAATTGCGATGAATTGTGTCAATCTTTTTACATTTTAAGGGAATTGATACGATAAACACTATTGTTATCTGTTTAATGCTGAATATGGTTCTTCGTTGACAAATATTGTCCGTATAGCAATTTTACTATGTGAGAAAACAGTTCTTTTCTACTAACCCAGTCAGCCGTAAAAAATCCAATCGCTCCTTCTTTCTTTCGTGTATGTACATCTCCTGTTATATCTGTCATAACGTCACCAAGTTCTTCTCCTTCTCTCAACCTTTGTGCCACTTGTAAGGGCAATGGGAATTTTGCACCGCTAGCAATCCATTCTCCTCCACCAGCGTGAACTAGTACTCCCCAGTTACAAAGAAGTAATCCAGACTTTGTTTCTTGCACTCCACCTTCTAGTCCAAATGATAGGGTGGCCCCAGTCGTAATTAACGCTGAATTAGCACGCGTTCTGGCACCTTCCAATGTTTCTTCATCTGAAAATGGCTGTGGTGAAACGCCTGAATCCACTTTGACACTTTCTATAGTATGCCTTTCACGGATTAACGTATCTTGGACCGCATGCACTTTCGCTGGATTTTTTGTCCCAATTGCTACTAACATTATATTTACCTCCTTTTGAACAAAACAAGGTTGACTACAAGGATAAGCTCCAATGATGTCAACCTCACGTTTTAATGACGTATTTAATTTCCTAGCCAATAAACAATGAAAAAAATCAATGGCAACTTTAATACTTCGCAACGATTAAGCTCATTGCTTCAAGATTGATTGAATAGTACTGTGGTTTGTTGATTTTACTAATTTTACAATTAATTCTTTCGCCGCTGCGTAATCATCAATATGCACAATTGAAGCCGCTGTGTGAATATAGCGCGAGCAAATTCCTACTACTGCTGATGGAACACCGTCTCCTGACATATGTACTCGGCCTGCATCAGTACCACCTTGAGAAATAAAATATTGGTAAGGAATATCGTTCGAGTCAGCTGTGTCTAGTATAAATTCCTTCATTCCGCGGTGGGTGATCATCGAGCGGTCATAGATACGAAGTAATGCACCTTTTCCAAGTTGTCCAAACGCATCCTTCCCACCCGTTGCATCATTCGCCGGGCTCGCATCAAGTGCAAAAAAGATATCTGGATTAATCATATTCGCTGCAGTTTGAGCTCCACGAAGTCCAACTTCTTCTTGAACAGTTGCACCTGTATACAAGATGTTTGGAATATCTTCATCGTGCAACTCTTTCAATAGTTCAATGGAAAGACCGACTCCGTATCGATTATCCCAAGCCTTTGCTAAAATTTTCTTACTATTAGCCATTGGCGTGAATGGACAGATAGGAACAATTTGTTGGCCTGGTTTAATACCAATCTTGTCTGCATCTTCTTTATCGTCTGCACCAATATCAATATACATTTGCTTAATATCCATTGGCTTCCTTCGCTGCGTTTCTTCTAGTAAATGTGGTGGTGTTGATCCAATCACACCAATTACAGGACCATTAACCGTCATAATTTGCACACGTTGCGCAAGAAGAACTTGGCTCCACCAACCGCCTAACGTTTGAAAGCGAATAAGCCCATTTTTCGTTATTGATGTTACCATGAACCCAACTTCATCCATATGACCAGCTACCATAACTTTTGGACCATTTTCTACTCCTCGTTTAACACCAAAAACACTTCCTAATCGGTCTTGAACAATCTCATCGGTATACTTCTCAAGCTCTGAACGAACAAACTTGCGGACATTATGTTCAAACCCTGGAGCTCCTTGAAGCTCAGTTAATGTTTTAAAAAGTTGTAAAGTATCGTTATTCACATTCTAAACTCCTTTCGACTCCCGAATAGTTATGTATCATATTTATTTTAGCCCAAACCTTAAATGTTTTCCACCGCAGCCTTTATTTCATTTGTTAATGAACTAAAGATTGAAACCGTTATTAATTATTGGATATACTACAGAAGTGAGAATATTTCTATGGCGCGAAAGGATGGTAAATAATGATAAAACGTTTTGTTGCCGGGTTAGGAATTGGATTAGCGGCTGGGTATCTCCTCGGTCCAACCTTAAAGTGTGATAAGATTTCTCCTGAAAAAGCACTAAAAGAAGTAAAGAAAGTAGTTTCTAGGAAGTACGCCATATCTGGTTCATGGATTCATATGATTCCAGAAACAATCGAGCGTAACAATATCTCCTATACGGTTTACCGTGGTGGTCTATCGACAACTACTGAAGAAGGTACAAAGCAATATGAATTCTTTGTCGACACCAAGTCAGGTACATTACTTGATCTACTAGCATCTTAAGTTAATCTTAAGTTAATCTTAAGTTAATCTTAAATGCATAGCCTCTACATTTCTGCGCGCCAGTAATGAGTCAATACTCAACACTGGCGCGCAGAGACTGTAACTTTCATATGCTTTACTTATTGTACTTTGATGGAGCACGTTCAACAAAGTCAACAATACTACCTTGATTGTTCCATTTAATCGCCCGATATTTATAGTCATGATAAAACAAATAAATCGCATCTTTTTGCTTTGCGTACTCTTGCCACTTTTGTTTTTCGTTGATCGATGTTATAGGATAATCATCATATGCAAGCACCCACAATGGATTCGTATGTGCATGTGTCGGCATAATATCAGCTAAATGAACAAATGTTTCTCCCTCATGATGTAACACGATAATAGAATGACCTTGACTATGCCCTCCTGTGTGGATAAGGTGTAGCCCGGGAATCACTTCCTTTTCCTTCTTAAACGTTTTTACTTGATGTTGTATAGCCTTCCAATTCTTTTCCCAATATGTATTCTTTGAACGAATATTTGGTTCGCGCACCTCCGCCCATTCTACATCTGATGCGTAGATAATTGCATTCTCAAACACAGGCATATCTTTCTCCTGCACTTCTTTGACAAGCCCTGCCGCGTGATCAAAATGAAAATGAGTCATGATCACAATATCAATATCATCTGTTGTTAAGTTTAATGTAGCTAAATCTTTTTCAATGGAGGATTCTTCTAACACACCATAGTTGCGTTTTTGCTTATCATCAAGACGTCCATTCCCAATTCCTGTTTCCACCAAAATACGATAGCCATCCTTTTCAATAAGCATGGGATCTGTCCTAAGTTCGATTTGATTTCTTTCATTATGAGGATACTTTTTACTCCATAACGGCTTTGGAACTACCCCAAACATCGCCCCACCATCCATATGAGTGACTCCACCGTTTAACCATGTAATTGTAAGACCTTTGCGTTCTAAACGTTCCACGATAACCCTCCTTCTATTTTCGAATTTACTAATTACACTATTCTATACTCCGCCGACTGAATCCTGTTGACATGAGAAAAAGGACAACTATGAACAGTCATCCTTTTTGTATTACGACTTGAACCTTGCTTCACAGCGATAAATCCGCATCCCCTTACGAGAAAATTTCTGTTCATATTCAGTCATTACATTACCTTCCATATTGCTAGAATGCAAATCTAAACTGACATTCTGTAAACTCATTCCATAGCCAGAAAAACTTTCTAGCGAATATTCGAACAACCCCTGATTATCTGTTTTCAAGTGGATTTCTCCACCTTTTATTAATAACTGCTCATATAAAGTAAGAAAACCTTTATACGTAAGACGGCGTTTCTCATGTCGGTTTTTTGGCCATGGATCAGTGAAGTTGATAAAAAAACGATGAATTTCACCTAGAGCAAAAAACTCCAAAATATTTGCAACATCTTCATTAAGGAATTTCACATTTGTTTGACTGGACTCTTTCGCCCGATTCATTGCTGTGATCAAGACGCTTTCGTACTTTTCAATTCCGATAAAATTAACGTCTGGATGAAGCATACTCATCCCCATTAAAAATTGACCCTTCCCAGTTCCTACTTCAACATAAATAGGATTATCATTACCAAATATTTCATTCCATTTCCCCTTGCATTGCTTAGGGTCTTGAATAATAATATCTGGATTTTGACTTAATTCTTCTTTTGCCCGTGGCTTATTACGCAAACGCAAATCAATCACCTCAACTAAAAATTTTCTCGCTTATCCGTTATTCACTTCTATGTAGAATAGCTTTACCTGTTCTCGTACAAAATAGGCATTAGGAATATACATTTAAGGAGTGCTCACCCTATGCCTATTTCAAACCATGACAAATTGCAATTACTAAAAGATCTATTGCAGAATCAAGCCGCTGAAAACTACATGACAACGGACGAAGCCGCGCAAATTGAACGACTCTTATCCACGCTTTCAGATGATCCAACTTTGCAACCAGTTATTCAACAAACTCTTGGTTTAATGCAGGAGAAACATCAACTTAATCACGAACCATTTCAACAAAACGATGTCGAACAATGGCTTAACGCTCTATCTCTCGAATAATTCGACAGCATTTCATATTATTCCTCAGGAAATATCGTCTTTTTTTGAGGAAATGTTTTTCTGACTATTTCTCATATAACTAATTCTTCATGATGATACATGTATTTCTTTGGTTGAATCGTTTAAGCAATAAAAAAAACCAAAAGACTCACCTTTGAATGCTTTACTGGTGAGTCTTACTCCTGAAGAAGGCTTGTTATATAGTCTTTTAATTGTTCAACCTGTTCGAACTGATTCCGACCATAATGCCAAAGCAATACTGATATAGATTGGGAAACAACATACCAATGCATACGTTCACGTAAAGACGTATCAAGAACTTGCCCATATTGCGCAAGCCAAGCTTCCCATTCAAGTTCAGGAATATAGGAATAAAGAAGTAAACCAAGATCTAGTGCGGGATCTGATACAGTTGCACCATCCCAGTCTATTAAATAGAGGTGTTCATCTTCATCAAGCATCCAGTTATTATGATTGATATCACAATGGCAGACCACAAAGTGCTCGTGCAGAACAGTTTCTAATTGTTCAAGTAAATATGCCATTCCATCTTCAATCGCTTCATCTTCTATTTGATAAGTTTGTAATTGCCTACGTAAATTTTCAACAATTACATAAGGAGTTAATGGCTCGTTTCCGATCCGCTTAAACATATCAAGCAATTCACTTGATCTATGTATTTTAGCAAGTAAACAAGCTACACGACTCTCTTTCATTTCAGAAGCCTTTAATTCTCTTCCTTGAATGCATTTTTGAGCTGTTACTACATCACCATTCTCTAAGCGCCTAGTCCAGAGTAACTTTGGAACAATTCCTTCTGCTGAAAGGACAGCAAGAAAAGGAGAAGAATTCCGCTTCAAAAAAACTATTTGTTCACCTTGCTGGGCTATGTATGCTTCACCTGTTGCACCTCCAGCTGGTTGAACCTTCCAGCCGTCTCCTAAAAATTGTTCCACCAAATTCACCCTCAATTTCATAACTATCCATCTCTTTTACAAAGAATAGTAATAGTATACCTTATTTAAAGACAATTACATATGTTTTTAGAAAAACATGGCTACCATCAGATTATTCAAGTGGACAGGAATCTATTTTCAACTTTCTCCAACCAAAAACTCATATTCCTGAGGTAGCCTTCGTTTACTTTCCCGAGAATATAAAAGTAATTCTTATCTTATCCTCATCAGTCAAACATAATTCACACAGACAAATGTAGAAATCGGTGAAACTAACGCACAGTCTTCACCTATTTTGCTTAATGGTATCAGAGATGCTACTCGATCGTCAACGACTACGTACCAGTTATTGATTTTTGGTAGGACCACGCGTTTATAATCCAAGCTTGCATTATGAATGACGATGATATCTTGCCAACGATCAATTCCCTGTAAGTTTCGTAAGTGGTAAGCGATACAGTTTGATTCAACTAATAACAAATGGAAATGTTCTTTAATTGTCTTATAGGAATCCATCCTAAACGCTGGGTGCGCTCTACGCAACTTAATTAAACCTCTTGTATAGGACACTGTGTCCTCAAAGTAAGAGCGTTGTTCCCAGCAAAATTGATTAACCCAATCAGGCTGGTTATAGCTATTTTCAATTCCATGCTTTGTTCGAAACCATTCTTGCCCAGCATGTAAAAAAGGTATTCCTTGTGAAAGCAAAACAATTGATGTAGCAAGTTTATGTCTCTTTTGAAGTTTTTGACGATCTTCCCTTGGATGAATTTGCTTTAATTTGTCCCAAAGAGTGTGATTATCATGAGCCTCCACATAGTTAATTGCTTGACGAGGTTTTGTAAATAACTCCATACTTCCTTTTACTCCACTCACAATTTCATCTATTGAAAAGATATCACCACTGATAAAACCAGGCGAACTAGATTCGAATGTGCTACCTTTCATTCCATCACGAAATTTGTCCTGAAAAAAGGAAATATCAGATAAAGACCGAGCATTATCAGTTATGGCACGCTGTTCTTGAGGATACGATGTTGGAAGATCCCATCCCTCTCCTAACAAAAAAACATCTTTTTTCACTTTCGCAACTGCTTCCGTCACTTGCTTCATTGTTTCAAGGTCTAAAATTCCCATTAAATCAAATCGGAAACCATCAATTTTAAATTCCTCTAACCAGTAAGTAATGGCATCAACAATCATTTTTCTAGCCATTTTCCGCTCTGAAGCAAAATCATTCCCGACACCAGTTCCATTACTAACTACCTTGTCTGCTGTGTAGCGAAAATAATAGCCTGGCACTATTAATTCTAACGGTGACTTCTCACGGATATAAATATGGTTAAACACAACATCCATAATCACTCTTAACTGTTTTTGATGAAGACTTGCTATTAATGATTTTAACTCACGAATTCGTGAATACCCGTTGTAAGGATCACTTGCATAGCTACCTTCGGGAACAAAGAAATGAGTCGTATCGTATCCCCAATTGTACTTTTCTGCGTTGGCTCTATCACTTTCATCGACGCTTCCATATTCTTGTACTGGCAATAATTCTACATGGGTAATACCTAACCTTTCTAAATAATCTATTCCTGTCACTCGTTGGTCTAAATCGCATGTTCCTTCTTCTGTTAAACCTATATACTGACCTTTGTGCATAATTCCATTATTACGACCAATTGTAAAATCTCTAATATGCAGCTCATAAATAATAACATCATTTTTCGATTGCAGAGGGGTTAATATAGGCCAATCAGCTACATCTGTTTTTTTACGGTCTCCTACCATTGCTTTTTGTCCATTCACCCCTAAAAACTTCGCATATGGATCAACAACCTTACGCCATTCTTGATTCACATACACTTCAAAAAGGTACCAGTTCCCTTCCTTATCACCGAATAATTCTGTTCTCCAAACTCCTTTTTCATCTCTAAAACAAGCGTGAATCTCTCCTTTTTCCTCATACCATTTCGAAAAAATTAACACATTAACTTTTGTGGCAGTTGGAGCCCAAATAGCAAAGGATGTAAGTTCAGGCGAATATACAACCCCTAAATCATTGCCTGAATAGTAAAAGAGTTGATCAAAGGCCTCAGTTCTGACAACCTCTGTTACTTGGATGTAACAAACTTCATCGTCATGTACAACGTAATTCTCTTCATTAAATAAGTACGGTTCGGTTAAACGTAATTCAACGACCTGCCCATTTGTAAAAGTAAACACTAGTGGATATTTACCGGTACGATTTGAAATAAACCAGTTGTTATCATCAAAATCATGAGAACTTTCTATAGCAACACGTAACGTGTCAACGTTTACAAGTTCAGCTGACTGTAATCGACAATTGACAAATGAGCCCTTCTTTTGCTTCAATGATGACAGCCCCTTTCCTTTTACCTTTGGTATAGTAATTGTTGTAAACAAATATTATCAATAACATGCTGTCATAACTTATGAGTTGTAACATCGACATCGAGGATGTGTCACTTTAATCGCTAGTTGCTGCTTTCTTTTTCAAAACAATTTGTAGTATCATTGTATAACATTATGAGCATGATCACGAAACCATTCGTCTACACAACGTATCAGCTTATGATTTTTTATAGGAGAAGCATTGATTGAATTTGGAGGAACTTACATGAATCACAACACTAACACACGAGCACGATTGTTAATTTCTTGTCTTGATCAACCTGGCATAGTATCTGCGGTATCAACATTCTTACATCAATACAAAGCGAATATTGTTCAGTCTGATCAATACTCTACGGACCCATCTGGCGGAATGTTTTTTATGAGAATCGAATTTGACTTATTTGAAGATGGATATGAGTTTTCACTCATTCGTACAGCTTTTACAGACGTCGCTAAATCATTTAATATGGATTGGAGAATGGAACTAGCTTCTCGCAGAAAAAAAATGGCAATTTTCGTTTCAAAAGAAGATCATTGCTTATTTGAATTACTTTGGAAATGGAGAGCAAAAGAAATCGACGTAGAGATTCCCCTAGTCATTAGTAATCATCCGAATTTAAAAGAACAGGTAGAAGCTTACGGTCTTACATTTATTCATATACCTGTTACGAAGTCTACAAAAAAGGAAGCAGAGCAAAAAGCCGTTGAATTACTCCATGAACACAATATCGACTTTATTGTCCTAGCAAGATATATGCAAATACTCTCACCTGACTTTGTTGGAACATTTCCAAAACGAATCATTAATATTCATCACTCATTCTTACCCGCATTTATTGGAGCCAACCCCTATGCAAAAGCTTTTGAACGCGGTGTAAAGTTAATAGGAGCAACAGCTCATTATGTAACAAATGATTTAGATGAGGGGCCGATTATTGAACAGGACATTCTACGCGTAAACCATAGGTATACAACAGAACAGTTAAAAGTAGCTGGTCGAAACGTTGAACGTATTGCCTTAGCTCGTGCTGTAACATGGCATATTAATGATCAAATTATTGTCCATGGAAATAAAACAGTTGTCTTTTAGGAAAGTTCAAAGCTCTACGCATTGACTACAGACCTGCACTTAAAAAAGTCTGCTATACAGGGTAGATTTTACCTTCATAGCAGGCTTTTTTTATTTGGGTGCTATCCCTATTATTTTTTGATTTGTCTATGCTAACTTTCACTCTATCCTTTTAACTTCTTTAATTCTCGATTTATGTATTCAAATTCTTCCATTTGCATTGGAGGATCAAGATAGATAAGATGGGCACCGTCACGAATATCAGGTAATTGCTGTTGTCCGTGAGTGCGGATCCAAAGGTGTAACGACTCTTTTAGTCCAACTTTTGCTTCTCGCATTGTTTCTCCAAAACTCTCGCATCCATCTAATTGATGCAATTCAATCAAAAATTCAAATCCGCCCCGCCAATTGTAGACTTTCCGAACTCTCCAACTAAACTGTTCGGGCTTATACTCTTCATAAAATGGTCTATTTTCTGTGGTCAATCTACCTCTCCTTCCTTCTCTTATTTCATGCGTGTCTTATTTTTGGCGCACTGGCTATTATAATGATTTTATTAGATGAATTCAAACTTAAAAAAATTAATCTTCTCTAACTAATTGATTTCGTTTAGTAGAGGTTGTATTACAATACTCAAATAATAAAGAAATGACCCTCATCTGTTGGCTCTTAATAGGGGAAGAGTGATTTTTTACTCGATCATGCCAAGTAGCAAAGTTCCTTCGATCAATTAGTTCAACCCTTGCTCCTTTTATTTTATTATCAATAATGCCTGTAGGACAAAGAACAACATTTCGAATTGGAAAGTCCATATTCGCTTCCTTTAAAATAGGATTTACTACTCCTGTCATCCGAGACAAGGACATGAGAGGACTTATTCTTTTTATTCTAGTTTTATTTATAAATTCCGTCCAAAATCTGTCTGAGCTTGCTTCAAAGACTGTGTTTTTGTCGGTTTAAGTCTTCAAGTTTAATCAAATGAGCCGGTTTAAGCCCTCTATTAGTAGGTTTCTCATCGAGAGCGCGTGAACATCTATTTTAGATGTTCAAAAAAAACAAAACAATAATTGGTCCTACTACCGAGACTATTATAGCACTAAGTGTCATAGCAATTGAACTTGCAGCCCCTTCTTTTTCACTGTTCTCTAATGCTTTAGCTGTACCAATCGCATGGGCAGCACTTCCCGTTCCAATGCCTTTTGCAAGCTCTTCTTCGATTTTACAACATCTAAATACATAAGGAGCCAGTACCACCCCTCCAACTCCTGCTACCATAACAAGAACGGCCGCTAAAGGAGGAATCCCGCCAATCGTATTGGCAATATCCATTGCTACAGGGGTTGTTACTGATTTAGGAACGAGTGAGGAAATTAGTTCTTGTTCCAGTCCTCCCCATTTCGCAAGCAGGATTCCACTTAGAATTCCGACGACAGCTCCTGTACCAACACTTACGATAATTGCTACAAAGTTTCTTTTTAACAGATTAAGTTGACGGTACAAAGGATAAGCGAGCGCTACGACAGCTGGCCCTAACAGGTACTCTAACCACTTCCCACCACTGTAATACGTATCATAAGGAATTTGAAAAACAAGTAATATTATTATGATAATAATGGTTGCTATGAGTAAAGGAAGAGTAAATGGAAACGGAAAACGTTGATATAATGTTCTCGCAGCTAAATATGTAATTACTGTTAGAAGAAAAAAAGCAATGCCAATTATAACAGTCATTTCTTATTAATCTCCTTTCTATTTACGAGTTTCTGTCCAAGAAAACCTGTAACAACCATCACGATAACTGTGCTTATGAGAGTTATAAAGATTAAGAGAATACCTCTGCCACTAAACACATTTAGAAATTGCAATATTCCAACCGTAACGGGTAAAAACAATAATGGCATATGTCGCAAAATAAAAGTAGAACCTTCTTCAATGTATCGAACTGGTATTATCTTTGTTGAAAGAGCAAGAAACAAAAGCAGCATCCCAATAATGCTGCCAGGTATTGCTAATTCTAATAGGTGCTGAATGAATACTCCAACAGAATAAAACAATGACAAAAGTGCAATATGAAAAAACAAAATCATAATTTTTTTCATATTGATTCCCTACCTAATTGAAATGACATTTCTACTTTGTACTTTGGTTCCTCCGTCATTACACTCTTATAAAGTATAACTTCATTGACATTCCATCGCTGAATTTCTTCTATACTTTTTTCGAAATTATTGGAATACGTAGTTTGTCCTACCCACTTTCTAGCTAATGTAATATGTGGCGAGAAACCCCTTTTATCAAGTGAAAAACCAATCTCTTCGCACTGTTCAAAAATCTCTTGTCGTAGTGAATCTAATAGAGGTTGATTCTTTATTCCTATCCAAAAGATTCTTGGTCTTTCTTTTGGACCAAACGTACCTAAAGTTGATAATTCTAGTGAGAAAGAAGACCACTTAAAAAGCAAGGACTCCAATCTCATTTTGATTTGTTCTAACTGTTCCTGTGTACAAGCTCCAAGAAAGACGAGTGTTAAATGAAGATCATCTTTATGTACCCAACGTTTAAATGGAAATTCATTTTTCTTACGATATGTTTCATTTAGTTTTTGTTTGAGCAACTTGGGCAAAGGTACCGCTAGAAAATAATGAGATTGCACTACATCCCCATCCCTTCCACTTCAAATCAATCTTGCATGTTTCTATAGTAAACCAGAATACCTCGTTTTACTCAAATCATTTTTTCTTAAATAAAATCGAGCATTGCGTCTACCTCATAGTTCAGGTGTTGATCAAAACGGATAAACTCCCCTTTTTTTGAACACTCTCTAGTAGGAAATCACTTTTTTTCTATGATAAAATGAATGTACATTATAAAAGAGGAAGTGTACCTATGACAGTTGTAAATAACATTGCTGATTTAATTGGACGAACGCCCCTTGTACGTTTAAACCGAATCGCTGATCCAAATGGGGCAACCGTTTATTTGAAAATGGAAATGCAAAATCCAAGTGGGAGTGTAAAAGACCGTGCTGCTTATAACATGATGATTGAAGCTGAAAAAGACGGACACCTTAAACCTGGTGCAACAATTATCGAACCAACTAGTGGCAATACCGGTATTGGCATTGCTATGAATGCTGCTGCAAGAGGTTATAAAGCGATTCTTGTTATGCCTGATACGATGTCACAAGAACGTATCAATTTGTTAAAAGCCTACGGAGCAGAGGTAGTCTTAACCCCTGGGGACGATAAAATGCCTGGTGCAATCGAAAAAGCTCATCAACTAGTAGCTGATATTCCGAATAGTTATATGCCTATGCAATTTGAGAATGCTGCAAATCCCGATGCCCACCGTTTTACAACAGCTCTTGAAATTAAAGAAGCACTTGATGAAATCGGGAAGCCGTTATCTGCTTTTGTAGCTGCTTCGGGCACTGGCGGAACGATCACAGGCACAGGTGAAGAACTTAAGAAACTGTATCCTAATAGTACTATTCATGTCGTAGAGCCTGCAGGATCTCCTGTATTATCTGGAGGACAACCCGGACCACATAAATTAGTTGGGACAAGCCCTGGCTTTATTCCACCAATCTTAAACGAAGAGGTTTACAATGAAATTTTTAAAATTGAAGATGAAGATGCTTACCGGGTGACAAGAAAATTAGCAAGGCACGAAGCTATTCTTGTTGGACCTTCTTCTGGAGCTGCTTGTTTTGCCGCAATGGAAGTCGCAAAACGTCTTACTTCAGATGATGTTGTGGTTGCGATTGCATGCGACACAGGCGAACGCTATCTATCGACTGATTTATTTCAGTTTGATAAATAAATAACATGTACGAAAATATGCCAAAGAGGCTACTCACCTGAGTCAGCCTCTTTTCTTTTCCCATTTCCAAGTTTACCCCTTTGCCAATTCATAAATCGCTTCAGCGTATATTGCTGTCATACGCAAAAGGTCATCAATAACGATGTATTCATCCTTCTTATGAGCAACATCCTCACGTCCAGGAAACATTGGACCAAATGCAACACCTGTATCAAGAGATCGTGCATAGGTGCCCCCACCAATGGCCAATAACTTTGGTTCTTCGCCAACTTGGCGTTTGTAAACAGCTTGTAGTGTTTGAATTAATGGATGCGTTTCATTAACATAGTTCGGCTCCATATGATCATGCACTGTAAAAACAGCGTTGTTTGTTAACGCTACTTGCTTTAGTTTTTCTATACATTGTTCTCCAGAAGTTGTAACAGGATAGCGAATATTAAAGCCTACTTTTGCTTCTCCACTTTCATCAAAATAAAATAGACCACCGTTCAGTGACAGAGCTCCAGAAACCTCATCATAGGCTGCAATACCGAGTGCTTCCCCGTTAAAATCACTATATTGAATAATAAATTCGAGATAATCATTTGCTTCTTTTTGAAAAGACGTACCTGACAAAAATTGAGCTAAATATACTCCTGCATTTAAGCCGTTTTCAGGAGTAGAACCATGGGCAGCCACTCCTTCATAAGAAAGAATTAATAACTGATCTTCAACTTGAGCAGAGCCATTATGTTCGTTGTTTAAAAGAAACTTTCTGAACCGTTCTTCTACTTTTTCTAGCTGCTCGCGTTCACCGCTAATCATTGCCCGTGCTTTATCTGGTACCATATTAAACCGTTCTCCCGCCTGAAACCGACTAAGATATAATGAAACTTGTGTTGAATTAGAAGTCTCCTTTTGTCCCCAATTGAACGTTACATCAGTGATACCTTTTTCCGCATTAATAATTGGAAAATCGGCATCCGGTGCAAAACCAACTGTTGGCATCTCTTCATGCTTAAAATAATGGTCGACACAACGCCAGTTGCTTTCCTCATCCGTTCCAATAATAATGCGCACCCGTTTGGATAAAGGAAGATCTAGCTCTTTAACAATAGCCAAAGCATAAAAGACTGCCATCGTAGGACCTTTATTGTCAATTGCACCACGTGCATAAATACGACCATCTCGAATTTCGGCTGTAAAAGGCTCTGATGTCCAACCATCAGCTACTGGAACTACGTCAATGTGACATAAGATCCCTACACTCTCTTCACCCTCGCCATATTCAATAATGCCTGCGTAACCATTTAAATCCTTCACAAAAAAATTATATTGTTCACCTTTTTGTAATAAGAAGTTCATAGCCTCTTGAATTCCAGTTCCAAATGGCTGTGTATCGGCACTACTTGATTCATCTAAAATACTATTAATACGCAAAAAATTCTGTGTTTCCTCTATTAGCTCTGCCTTTCTTTTTACTACTTCTTCCGTCCAATTAATGTTTGACATTCTCATCACCTTTCAGGTTTGTACGAGAAATATTCGTACAACGTTTTTGCATAGTTGTTTGAATTATTGTAAAATGTATACAACAAGGAAACACTCAAGTTTCACTTTAATTACTACAACATTACCTTTCTCACTTTTAAAAAGCAACACTTCGTGTGAAAGCGCAACAAACAAGGTTACCTCTTCAACCGTAATGTCATGCATGATCTACCATGCCATTACATAGACTCTACTTAAGAACTAGTCATGATTATGAATAAGGAGTGGTTTTTTGAAAACTTCAACTGATCGTATGCTGACTCGTATCAAGTCTATCTACCTTTACATTAAACAAAGGGGGACCGTCACAACGAATGAATTAGTTGAAGAATTTGGTATAACCCAACGGACCATTCAACGTGACCTAAACGTACTAGAGTACAACAAACTTGTTGAAAGCCCTACACGTGGCAAGTGGAGCGCTACTAAAAAGAGAACTCGAGTTTCATAATGATGTATAAGAAAAGGGGATCCAAAAAGGGTCTTGCTTCTAGTTAACCTAGAAGCAAGACCCTTTTGTTGTCGCATTCCTTTTCTTATTTAGTGAGGAGTAACTCTACTTCTTCTTCTGATAATTCTCTGTATGAACCTAATTCTAAATCAGAATCAAGTTCGAGGTTCCCAACTTTTGTTCTCTTAAGCGTGATCACTTTCTTATCAACCGCTTCAAACATCCGTTTCACTTGATGGTATTTTCCTTCAGTAATGGTCAATTCGATTTCCGACACTTCACCTTGCTGAACTATTAATAAATCAGCTGGCTTTGTTACATAGCCATCATCAAGAGTGACGCCTTTTTTAAATAGTTCAATATCTTTGCTTGTCACCTCTCCTTGCACCGTAGCAACATATGTTTTTGTTACATGTTTTTTCGGAGACATGAGCGAATGCAAAAATTGTCCGTCATTTGTTATTAAAAGAAGTCCTTCTGTATCTTTATCTAAGCGACCGACAGGAAAAGGTTCGTACATGGCGTGTTCGAATAATAGCAAATCAATAACAGTTTCGTGCTGAGAATCCTCTGTCGCAGATATAACCCCTTGAGGCTTATTAAGCATTAAGTAAATAAAAGGTTTGTATTTTACAATTTCTCCAAAAACGGTAACCGAGTCTTGATTCGGGTCAACATGAACTTTTCCTTCTTTGACAATTTCTCCATTCACATGGACACTCCCTGATTTCATCAGCTTTTTTACATCTTTTCTCGTTCCAAAGCCCATGTTCGCGAGCAACTTATCCATTCTCATTCGAATTAATCTCACCTTCCTGTTGCAAGTGATCTGCAATCTTTTTAGCAAATCCTCCTAAATCATTGCGTTGATAAGCATCAATGACACCATGTACTGTTTGATTAAACGTTTGTTTAATTATTGACTCCGGTAGATTATGCTTTCTCATCCGTTTATTTAAAAGGATAATCATTCGTATTGCTTCCTCTGTTCCTAGCTGATTCGCAAGCAATACTTCATCCTCTGACGCAATAACGATCTCCATTGAAGGAAACCACTTACTAATTGTTAAAAGCTCTTCTTGATAGTGTGGTGGAATCACAAATAGCCCTTTTAACTGATTCCTTACGACTGCAGCATGGCCAGCTAATTTTAACGGGACAACTCTTTTTCCATGGCACCATTTCTGTACGTCAGATTCAGTTACCGCTGTTGCCATGTGATAAATTGTCACGTCGTTTGGAAAAAAGTCAGCACTTTCGTTTAGAAATTGTTCATACCCAGTTTTAGGTAAACACAAGAAGACATGTTTAATTTTAGAAAAAGAGGTCTTCTCTCCCATTTGGACATCAGGAAATGTCTGTAGCAATGTACCAACAGTTTGTTCATTTCGTCCATACAAATACGTTTCTTTCTTTTCTTTTAATAAAGCAAGTACCATACTAGCAAGACGCCCTGATCCAACAACTAATTTCATACGATTTTGCCTCCTTTGAAAAATAAAAAGAAAGAGCTGGTAATCACTTGATTAACAACTCTTACAAACTTGACTCCTCAGTTTCAAACATATAGTGCTTCGTTCGTATATTTACATTGAGTATAATGCCCATAGCTAACATATTCGTCAAAAGGGCACTTCCTCCATAGCTGATAAACGGCAATGCTAAGCCTGTTATTGGCATTAAGCCAATTGTCATCGCTATATTTTGAAACACTTGGAACACTAGTAACCCAATGACACCAGCTATTAAATAAGTTCCAAACAAATTGTTACAAGTTAATGCAATAATGATCATACGGTAAAACAATAAAAAATAAGTTACAAGAAGTACGGTAGCACCAATAAATCCAAACTCTTCCCCAATTACAGTAAAAATAAAGTCCGTATGGATTTCAGGAATCCGATCACTTTGTGTTTGGATTCCTTGCATAAATCCACTTCCTTGTAATTGACCAGAACCAATTCCTCTCATAGCATTTACTAACTGATAACCAAAGGATCCTTGGTGTTCATAAGGATCCAACCATCCATATATTCGGTCAAGCTGGTGAGATGCAATGAATTTTGTAAACAATTCAAAATTATGATTATGCAGCCAGACAAGCGAAATGATACCACCAATGGCACCTAACCCTAGAAAAACAAGAATTCGCCATGCAACACCAGACATTAAAAGCATAGTAGCCATAATACTCGCAATGACAAGTGCAGTTCCTAAATCAGGCTGTCGTAAAATTAGGAAAAAAGGTGGTAACCCAATTGCAATGACCTTTGCCACAATAATTAGGTCAGATTGTATATCTTTTGTTGTTCGGTTCATCGTGACCCTATACAGCATATGAGCTAATGCTAAAATAAGAAAAATCTTCATGAATTCAGAAGGCTGAATTTCCGCAGGACCTAAATCAAGCCAACGTTGTGATCCGTTCCGAAATACACCCAAAGGTGAATAGGCAACAAGTAACAGTAACGTGACTCCTATTCCGTAAAGAGGTATGGAAAAGTTTTTAAATAAATCATAATCGATAGCCATTACCCCAACCATTACCAAGATACCGACCACAAACCAAATAATTTGACGCTTTACATAATAGGTTGGATCTTCACTAAAGTATTGACCAGACCCACTATAAATCGCTAACAAGCTAAAACACATGAGCACAAACAACAGAAAGAGTAGCGTATAATCAATCTGTTGAAAGCCTGTTTTCCGTTCTTCCATTGTCGCCTCCATCTATAAGAAGCAGCTTCAAGCGTCTATGATGCCGAAAGCTGCGTTTCTTCCTTGTGTTCTTTCAGTCTTTTTTGACGAATATTATTGCGCGAAATGTTCGCTAAAATCGCCAATGATACGAGAGTAAAAAATAGTGACGATCCACCATTGCTTACTAGAGGTAACGTTATTCCAGTTATTGGTAACATACCAGTAACTGCCCCTATATTAAAAATAATTTGAACTGCAATTTGAAACACAATCCCAAATGCAAGTAAACTCCCAAAAGGACTTTTGCAACGAGATCCAATCATGACACCACGAACTAAAATAATACTATGTGCACCTAAAACAAATAAGACTCCAAAAAGACCTAATTCTTCAGACACAACTGCCAAAATAAAATCTGTATGAGCTTCTGGCAAATAAAAGAGCTTTTGAACACTTTGCCCTAATCCAGTTCCGCTAAGACCTCCATGCGCCAGTGCAATATATGACTGAATAACTTGATGGCCTGTGTCTGTTGGATCAGCAAATGGATCTTGAAACGAGGTTAGTCGCTTAACTCGATAAGGTGCAGATAAAGCAAAAACTATAAAGAGAGTAACTCCAACTATTCCAAGCCCAATAAGGTGTCTCCACTTTGCCCCAGAGAAAAAGACAAGAAAAAACGTCACGATTAGAATAGACGTTGCTGTTCCTAGATCTGGTTGCATCATGATTAATCCAAAGACAAAACCAACTACGACTAATGGAGGCATAACCCCTTTTACAAACTGATCGATATAAGCTTGTTTTTGTGAATACACCTGAGCAAGATAAATAATCATTCCAATCTTCACTAATTCTGAAGGTTGGAAATTGATTGGACCAACACGTATCCACCGTTGTGCCCCGTTAATGTCATGCCCAATGACAGGTAATAAAACTAAAAAAAGGGAAAATACCGATAATAATATAATAAATGGTGACATTTTTCTATAAAATCGATAAGGAAAATGCATAACTATAATAAAAGCGAAAACAGCTAGTCCAAACCATAAAAGCTGTCGTTGTATAAAAGCATACGGGTTAGGGGTAGCCTGTCCAATTCCCAATGCGTAACTTGCACTAAACACCATCACTAATCCAAATCCTGCCAACAGGAACGTCGTGATGATTAATAACCAGTCGTTATCTTTTCGGAATGAATACCTCATCGCGCCCCCCGCTCTACATAAGATTCATTCATAACTTATTTTATCGTTCAAAAGTGAAAGAATCAGTTCCCCATCCACTGACGTTTACGTAATTCGATTCAAACGTTTTGAACAGTCTCTTTATTATATCAAACGACATATGCAAGCAAAAGAGGCATTCATTGCCAACCCTTGTCGAAATTTAGAAAAACTTCATTTTTTCCAGATTTTCACCAGAGAGAGTCCTACTTACCTCCCATGATTAGGTAGCCAAAAGAAAAAAAATTAAGTAATGGTCTTCACTTCACCTATAACCCTCACTAAAAAAGTTAAATGTACGAGACTTTCTAATCATTTAGAAAAAATCACATAGGTTCTACGAGGCATGTCTAGGTTTACCTGCGTTACCCTTGTTGTCTTTGTCTCTTTTTGTTCAAAAATCGGAACCTATTCCCAAGCACTTGTCCTGCTAAATTAGAACGATAGCCTAAGTACAAATAAATCACTGCCCCAACAATTACACCAACAAACAAAGGAGGAAAAGCTCGTAGTTGCGATGTGATAGGAAAAAGATTTTGCATTCCGACATTCACAATCATGACTCCAGCAGCCATGACAAGGGTAAACATACTAATTAATAACGTACGCTTGGCAATTAACCAATAATGAAACTCAGCAAACTTACCAATGGCCCATACGGTAATCAAAATTGATGCTGTGTAACCAAGATAAGTTGCTAGTATCCCCCCTAAAGGTCCAAGAACACCAAGGAGCCATGCATTCGTCAGCACCTTAATGACAAGCCCAACGGCAAGTGCTATGACTGCATACTTTTGCTTGTTCATTCCTTGTAATATTGCCCCCGTGACAGCAAAAAGTGAGAAAAACAAAGTAATAGGTGCATAATACCTTAAAATATAGCCACCAACCTCTAAATCTTTCACGCCATAAAGCGCACCAAATGCAGGATATGCAAGAACTGACATTCCAACAGCTGCAGGAATCGTTAAAAATAAGATCACTTGATATGTTTGCGTAATTTGCTTTTGTAGTAATGCTGTATCATTTGTTGTAAAAGATTTTGTAATCGTCGGTACAAGAGTTATGGACAATGCCGTTGCAAGCGCCATCGGAATCAAAATAATTTTATGCGCAGTGTTAGAGAAAACAGCAAACGCTACTTCTGACTCTGCTTGATTCATGAAGGAACCGATTAACGCTCGATTAAATGTAAATAAATCGATCAATTGATAAAGCGGAATAGCAAGTCCAACAAATGATAATGGCAAAGCATAGGCAATTAACTCTTTGTACATCTTTTTTAGAGGGAGTTGATGATCGACTGTGCTTTGTTCGACTTGTTCATGAATATACTTCTTTCTCTTGAACCAATAAATCAATAGAACGCTTAGTCCACCAATCGCTCCAACAAATGCACCGAATGTCGCAAATCCGACTGCTACTCCCAGACTGCCTTCCATCACGTTCACAATACAAAACGTAATTACAAGAATGAAGACAATGCGTACAATCTGTTCAATCACCTGCGAAACAGCTGTTGGACCCATTGATTGGAACCCTTGAAAGTAGCCGCGAATGATGGACATAATCGGAACGACAACTAACGCTACACTTACCATTCTGATTGTAAATACAATGTCTTCGAATGAATTTCCATTCTCGGTTGGATTCTCAATAATCCAAGGAACTATATATGGGGCAGCAAAAAATAAAACAAGAAAAGCAATAAGTCCAGAAATAGACATAAATAACAACCCTGATTGAAACAACCTATGCCCTGTTCGATAATCTCCCAATGCATTGTACTTTGATACAAATTTAGACACAGCAAGCGGTACTCCTAAGGTAGCTAAACTCAGCAAAACCGTATATGGCAAATAACCATATGAATAGAGTGCTATCCCTGTTTGACCAACAATTGCGGTAAACGGAAATATATATATAAGGCCTAATATTTTTGAAGCAAAAGTAGCCGCGGTCAGCACCATCGTCCCGCGCATTAATTTCGAATCCGCCACACCCATTCCTACTTTCATGTTAATCTTTCAATTATTTCAACAATTACCTTACGTTTTTGAGGCTGTAATCTGAACTACTTTTGCATTTTACCATAGTCTAGTCCTAGTTGCTCGAACTATCAGCGAATTCCTTTTTTTATCGAAAAATGGTACTGTATGTTAAAGCTTATAAAAAAGAGGAGGCAATGACCGCGCTTGTTGCTCGCGTACTCTAAGAAAACCACTTAAGAGTAGGTCTAAATTGATGCAGCTGCACCATTCATTGCCTCGAGGAAGTTCAAATGGGAATTCCCTTTTGAACTTCCTCTGTTAGAAAAATAGAGGTGAAAGTATGAAGATATATGATGTAATAATTATCGGGGGAGGACCTTCTGGACTAATGGCTTCCATTGCCGCTGCCGAACATGGTGCAAGTGTTCTTCTCGTTGATAAAGGAAACAAACTTGGACGAAAACTGGCGATATCAGGTGGTGGACGTTGCAATGTAACGAATCGAATGGAGATCCAAGAGTTAATTGCTCATATTCCTGGAAATGGACGTTTTATGCATAGCCCCTTTTCTGTCTTTAATAATGAAAATATTATTCAATTTTTCGAAGGGTTAGGGATCAGTCTTAAGGAAGAAGACCGCGGTCGAATGTTTCCTGTAAACGATAAGGCCACCACCGTTGTTGAGACCTTACTAAATCGGGTTCGTGAGCTTGGAGTTCAGATTCAAACCAATACGGCTGTTAAAACGATTAATTATACAGAAGAAGCAGTAAGTGAAGTCGTCTTACAAAACGGTGGGAGGCTCCCTACCCACACGGTCATTGTTGCAACTGGGGGGAAATCAGTTCCTCACACCGGTAGTACTGGCGATGGTTATCCATGGGCAGAGAAAGCAGGACACACGATTACAGAACTTTACCCAACCGAAGTACCTATTACTTCTAATGAGACATTTATTCGTAACAAAACTTTGCAAGGCTTATCATTACGAGATATCGAGCTAACGGTTTTTAATCCAAAAGGAAAGAAAATTAAAAAACATGATGGCGATATGATTTTCACACATTTTGGAATTTCAGGTCCAGCTGCTCTTCGCTGTAGTCAGTATGTTGTGAAAGCAATGATGAAATTCAAAACCAGTACAATCAAAATGGAAATTGATCTCTTTCCAAGAGTATCAGACGAAGCCTTATTCCAACAGCTACTTGCAAAGGTCAAAGCCGAGCCAAAAAAATCAATAAAGAACCTCCTAAAAGGGTTTGCAACTGAACGTATTTTGCTATTTATTTATGACAAACTATCCGTTGATACACAAGCGCAAGCTTCTACTGTATCTCATGATACCTTGCGGGCAATTGTTACAATATGTAAGCATTTCGAAATCGAAGTGAACGGAACTCTTTCAATCGAGAAAGCATTTGTCACTGGGGGGGGCATTTCGATAAAAGAAATTGAACCTAAAACGATGCATTCAAGAAAGAAAAAAGGCTTGTATTTTTGTGGAGAAGTCCTCGATATTCATGGCTATACAGGAGGCTATAACATTACAGTAGCTTTTTCTACAGGGTACACAGCAGGAAAGTCCGCTGCAGAACAAGTTGTTCACAAATAATATCCAAAAATCCAGGTGATATGTTTGAATAAACCTCCCTTTTATCACACAATCTATAACGAAAAGATAAAAGTAGGGGTGACTAAGATGGATGTGACACGTGTAAAACAAATACTTTCTTCTTCTGCCGACATTAATGTAACCTATAATGGTATTTCTGTTTGGATCGATCAATTAAATGAAGATGGAAAAACAGCTACCGTTCATTTACGAGGGCCTTTAGAGGAAAGATCGGAAGTAGAGATTTCTGAACTAAAAGAAGTGTAGTTTTTGAGGCCACTGAAAAAGGTTGCTTTTTACCTTTTTCAGTGGCCTCAAGCAATGAGCGTAGCCGTTGCCATGGGTGTGAGAAGTGTCTCACATCTTAAAGCCCGCTATGAGTGGATTTCCCAATCCGCAGGCGCGCAACGTGCGGAGCCATTGCCGCTTCCTTGATGGACTTCTTCAGTGGCTTCTTAGCTTTACCATTCTTGTGACTTAAAAAAAGAGCTAACATAATGAAATGTTGGCTCTTTCCTATGCTTTTTATTGAAAGTTATTTTGCTCTGACATTGCATCAAAAACCTGTTGCTGCGCCTGTTGAACTTGTTGTTTTTCTTGTTGAATATGCTGCTTTTCTTGTTCAACCTGCCCTTGAAGTGTCTGTAACTGCTGTTGGCCTTGTTCAACTTGTTGATGTAACTGTTGCAAGTTTAACTTTTGCTGCTGCACTTGCTGCTGCGCTTGTTGAAGCTTCTGCTGTGCCTCTTGAAATTGTTGATTCTCCATTTGCAAGTTCTGTTGTGCCTGTTGTAATGGATTTTGCTGTTGCATTTGTTGCTGCGCTTGTTGGAGTTGCTGCTCGGCTTGCTGTAATTGTTCATTCTCCGTTTGTAAATCCTGCTGCGCTTGTTGGAGGTATTGTTTTGTCTCTTGTAGTTCTAAATCTTCCATGTCTTGATGTCCTAGTGGCAATTGCAATTGTTTGTCTTGATCATCCATAATGAAAAGCCTCCGATCGTCGTGGTCAGGTACTTATATACCCAATAATATCGTGCTCATTATAGCTTTTTCTATGCTAATTCAACTATCTTCCGCTGAACTCTCCCTTTAAAACCCCAAAAAAAAATCAGCTCCTTTGAGAGCTGATTTTCTAATAAATATTTTTTTGCTAATCTTATTACATCAGGACTTATCCAACTACGATATTCACTAATTTACCAGGTACAGCAATGATCTTACGTACTGTCTTCTCACCAATTGCAGTTTGAACTTTCTCATCCTCTTTTGCAATTTCTTCCATTTGTTCCTTGGTTGCATCGGCTGGTATAACTAATTTTGCTTTTACCTTACCATTAATTTGAACAACTACTTCTACTTCATTCTCAACAAGCATCGATTCGTCGAATGTTGGCCAGTCTTCATAACTAATCGTGCCTTCGTGACCAAGCTTTTCCCATAACTCTTCCGCAACATGTGGTGCAATTGGAGCAAGCATTTTAACAAACCCCTCCACCAAATCACGAGGTAACACCTCTTGCTTGTAGCCCTCGTTAATAAACACCATCATTTGTGAAATCGCGACATTAAAACGTAATTCTGCCATATCTTCTGTAATTTTTTTCACTGATTGGTGATAGACTCGTACAAAACTTTCTTGAGCCACTACATCTTGAATGTTTGTACTCAACTCTCCTGTAGCCTCATCAACGAATAGGCGCCATACACGATCTAAGAAACGACGAGCTCCATCTAATCCATTTGTTGACCATGCAATCGAACCATCTAATGGTCCCATAAACATTTCATACAGGCGTAATGTATCTGCACCATGACTTGTAACAACATCATCAGGATTTACAACATTTCCTTTTGATTTACTCATTTTCTCGTTGTTTTCCCCTAGAATCATTCCTTGATTGAATAATTTTTGGAATGGTTCCTTTGTTGTAACGACCCCGATATCATAAAGTACTTTGTGCCAGAAACGGGCGTATAATAGGTGAAGTACCGCATGTTCTGCTCCTCCAATGTAAATATCGACAGGTAGCCATCTTTTTAATTTGTCTGGATCAGCTAGTGCTTCAGAGTTCTTCGGATCAATGTAACGAAGGTAATACCAGCAACTTCCAGCCCATTGCGGCATCGTATTCGTTTCGCGACGACCTTTTTTTCCTGTTTTAGGGTCGACTACTTCCAGCCAATTTTTCTCATTTGCTAGTGGTGACTCTCCTGTTCCAGATGGTCTGATTTCTTTCATTTTTGGTAATACAAGTGGTAGCTCACTTTCCGGAATAGTTGTCATCGTTCCGTCTTCCCAGTGAATAACTGGAATTGGTTCGCCCCAATAACGCTGACGGCTAAATAACCAATCACGAAGTCGGTACGTTACTTGCTTTTTCCCAAAATGATTAGCTTCAAGCCAGTCGATCATATTACGGATTCCCGTTTCTTTATCTAATCCATTTAAGAATTCAGAATTTACATGTTCTCCGTCGCCTGTGTACGCCTCCTCTTCAACATTACCACCAGCAACAACTTCACGAATCGTTAAATCAAATGTCTTCGCAAACTCATAGTCACGCTCATCATGAGCTGGTACTGCCATAATTGCACCTGTACCATAACTTACAAGAACATAGTCAGCGATCCAAATTGGAATGCGTTCTCCATTTACAGGATTAACTGCAAATGCTCCTGTAAACACTCCTGTCTTTTCCTTTGACAATTCTGTACGCTCCAAATCACTTTTTGCCGCCACTTTTGTTTTGTATTCATCTACTTGAACTTGTTGCTCAGCGGTTGCAATAACATCGACTAGCTTATGCTCAGGTGCTAAGACCATATAGGTTGCGCCAAACAGCGTATCTGGACGAGTTGTAAAGACTTTGACTTCTTCTCCTTCATGACCATCGACCTTAAACGTTACTTCTGCACCTTCTGAGCGGCCGATCCAATTCCTTTGCATGTCTTTAATACTTTCTGGCCAATCAAGTTCTTCTAAGTCTTCAAGCAATCGATCCGCATAAGCAGTAATCTTCAACATCCATTGCTTCATAGGACGGCGTTCAACCGGATGATCGCCACGCTCACTTTTGCCATCAATGACTTCCTCATTCGCTAATACAGTCCCCAGCGCAGGGCACCAGTTAACAGCAACTTCATCAACGTAAGCTAAGCCCTTTTCATACAATTTGGTGAAAATCCATTGCGTCCATTTATAATACTCTGGGTCAGTTGTATTGATTTCGCGATCCCAGTCATATGAGAAACCAAGAGACTTAATTTGACGACGGAACGTATTAATGTTGTGCTCTGTAAAAATAGCTGGATCATTCCCCGTATCCAGTGCATATTGTTCTGCCGGTAAACCAAATGCATCCCACCCCATTGGGTGAAGGACATTGTATCCTTGCATTCTCTTCATACGAGATAAAATGTCTGTTGCTGTATACCCTTCTGGATGGCCAACATGCAGACCTGCTCCTGATGGATATGGAAACATATCCAATGCATAAAATTTCGGCTTCTCTTCTTCTTCTGTAGTTTTAAATGTTTTGTTTTTTTCCCAGTACTGTTGCCACTTTTTTTCTATCTTTTCATGTGAAAACGACATCTTTTCTTCCTCCTAAATTTCATGTATCTTGGTTCAAATGGCGAATGGTCCGGTTAATAAGTGAGACCATTGGTGCTTCGCTTAATATCAAAAAAACCCCCACCCCTAACACACTGTTAGGGACGAGAGTTATTATACTTCCCGCGGTACCACCCACATTAATGAATATTCTACAATCTTCATTCGCTCTTCACTAATAACGGTCGTGACCCGTTGAAAGCTACTTTCCTTCACTTTCAAAACTAAAAAGGCGAGTTCATCCCAATTGTTCGACTGACTTCCACCACCCGTCAGCTCTCTTTTTGTTCCCAATTATGACTACTATTCCTTTTCTACGTCTGCATATGAACTTATTAGTATTGTATGAATTCACACGGCTTGTGTCAAGCAACGGTTGAGCCAAACTTTGCATTTCAATTTCTAGGCTTTTCCCAGCACAAGCTGTTGTGGTAACAAGTCCAAAAACCAACGTTTTAGAAGCACCGTTTTTTTCAAAAAGTCGTCCACCAACTAAACTCCCAATTAGGTGATCTGCTTTTGATGAAATCCTTTTATTCAAAAGTTCTCACACTCATACTTTGGCGAAACATTCGAACATGCTACAATATAGAGCAACAGATGGTTTTCTGTTGCTCATGACAATCGTTTCCTTGTACAAAAAGAAAGGTGATCCATATGAAAAATCAAACGTTTGGAGATAAACGGTATTATTCATGGAATCAATATTTGCGTGATCAATTTGGTGAAAAAGTGTTTAAAATCCCTCTTGATGCTGGTTTCGACTGTCCAAACCGTGACGGAAATGTTGCCCATGGCGGTTGTACCTTTTGTAGCGAGCGCGGCTCTGGTGACTTTGCTGGTGATCGAAAAGATGATCTAATCACGCAATTTCATACAATTAAACAACGAATGCTCAAAAAGTGGAAAAGTGGAAAGTACATTGGCTATTTTCAGGCATATACAAACACGTACGCATCCGTTGAAACATTACGTCAATACTATGAAACGATTTTAGAACAGGATGGAGTTGTTGGACTTTCTATTGCAACTAGACCTGATTGTTTACCTGATGATGTCGTTGAATATTTAGCTGAATTAAATAAGCGTACATTTTTATGGATTGAGCTTGGTCTGCAAACGGTACATGAACGGACAGCGCTGTTGATTAATCGTGCTCACGATTATCAATGTTATAAAGAAGGTGTTGAAAAATTAAGAAAACACAAGATTCGAGTATGTGCTCATATCATAAATGGACTCCCACTAGAGAATCATCAAATGATGATGGAAACTGCCCATGAAGTATCGAAACTAAATGTTCAAGGTATCAAAATTCATCTACTTCATCTTCTAAAAAAAACTCCAATGGTGAAACAATACGAAAAAGGATTGCTTGAATTTATGAGCCTTGATGATTATATAGGCCTTGTAGTCGATCAATTAGAAATCCTACCACCTGATATCGTGATCCACCGACTTACCGGGGATGGCCCTGCTGATATTATGATTGGACCTATGTGGAGTATAAATAAGTGGAG
Source organism: Halalkalibacter kiskunsagensis (assembly GCF_037027555.1). NCBI lineage: Bacteria > Bacillati > Bacillota > Bacilli > Caryophanales > Bacillaceae > Halalkalibacter > Halalkalibacter kiskunsagensis. The sequence continues at coordinate 105,123 of NZ_JAXBLX010000008.1, forward strand.
TGTTTTAAATGGTATCGAAGCAGAACTTATAAAGCGTGATAGTTGGCAAGGAAAGTATTATCAGCAGAAAGGGTGTCATTAAGGTGAAAGTATTTGGAGTCTTACCTTTTGCACGTTTCATATTAGAAAACGCATTAAGTCCTGGGGATATTGCTGTTGATTGTACCGTTGGCAACGGTCATGATACGGTTTATCTAGCTACTCTTGTCGGGGACGCTGGGCATGTATATGGCTTTGATATTCAAGAGCAAGCTATCTCATCAACGACAAAACTAATAAACGAGCAAAAGCTACAAAAAAGGGTTACTCTCATTCATTCGGGTCATGAGGAAGTGCGTTCTTTTATCCCACTAGATAAGATAAGCAATTTAAAAGCAGCCATTTTCAACCTAGGATATTTGCCAGGTGGTGACAAATCCATTGTCACCAAATCAACCTCTACTCTAGCAGCCGTTAGTGCATTGCTTGATATGATGCCAAAAGGCGGAACAATTGTCCTTGTTATCTACCATGGCCACGAAGAAGGCAAAGTCGAAAAGAACAGTGTCCTTTCCTTTGTCGAACAAATTGATCAACGCCATGCTCATGTCCTGAAATATGAATTTATAAATCAAGCAAATCATCCCCCATTTGTAGTTGTGCTAGAAAAAAGATAAAATAAACGAAACAACAAAAGGGAGAATAGCAATTGGCAAATCGTTAGCATCAACGCCTCACATGTTATATCGTTCGAGTAAGGAGAGAACAAACCCTTTTAGAGATAAAATAAAGAATTTAAAGAGGAGAGATTATGACTCATGTCATTACTTAGTTCAATATTGGACCATAACGAACAATTTGTTACGTCAAAACACTATGAGAGGTTTCAAACAACTAAATTTCCTAATAAAAGAGTAGTCATCTTAACATGTATGGATACACGATTATTAGAATTGCTGCCTGCAGCATTAAATGTAAAAAATGGAGATGCTAAGATCATAAAAAATGCAGGAGCGGTCATCTCTCATCCATTCGGAAGCATTATGCGTAGTATTTTAGTGGGGATTTATGAATTACAAGCTGATGAGGTAATGGTTGTTGGGCACCATGGCTGTGGGATGACTGGGCTAGAGGCTTCATCAGTCTTAAAAAAAGCTGAAGCAAACGGCGTTGATATGAAGACTATTGAAACTCTTGAATTTTCAGGAGTTGACATTAAATCATTTTTAACTGGCTTTGACAAAGTTGAAGACAATGTTCAACACAGCGTTAGGATGATTAAACACCACCCACTTCTTCCAAAGCACGTTCCTGTTCATGGTCTTGTAATTTGTCCTGATACTGGGAAATTAGATTTGCTCGTCGATGGTTACCAAACAACGACTACATAAAACATAGTGAAAAAGGTCTGCCTTTAGGGGCAGACCTTTAATTTTCTAAGAGGGAATAGAATAAATGAAATTCAAGTAGCGTTCAATGAAGTATGATAGCTACTAAAAGGGTGGAAACGGCTCCAGAAGCTGTGCGTCAAACGACGGTTGCCCACTACTTGTCGTTCGAAACAGCAGCAGTTCCGCTTCTACCAAAAACACTACCCGTTTTTGGTATTTAACGTTCACGTCGATACATCCAACTATTTAGATAAAATAAAAGTGTTGGTAAACCACCCATCTTAATCATCTTCTTGGACTTCTTTTTCATCTCTTTGTCTTTTTGTACTTTTTCATCAGATATATAAATCGCAATAATTCCTCGAATAATCATTTTATGAAATTTCGGATCTGGTAACCTAGAGATCAATTCTTCAGATTTCTCAACAAATAAACGAAAACGTTCGATCATTTCCTCTTCATTTTCATAATAAAACAAGAAATTTAATTCATCATCTGCAATATCTTCTTCTTGATCAATAAAGTAATCTAACAGAATATGGAGACCTTGAATCCATGGATAGTACCCTTCTTTTAAAATATTGGCCGTTTCTTCGGTTAGATCGGATTTCGTTGCATAGGTTGCTAGTGTATAAATACCGAGAGTCGACCCTGCACAAGCTGAAAACTCATACCAAGTCATGTCAGGCACTTTATGACGGTGCAGTTCAAACCAACTTTCAAGTCTTGGGATCCGGTCTTCTTTTTTCACATGTTTATGTACTTGTAAGTCACCGTAGTATCCACTTAGTTCCAACATTCCAGCTCTTACCTTATCGAAAGCTGGAAACGTTACAAGAATATCTTGGCACGTTTTTACCAAGGCATGTAGATACCCACCATCCTCTTGTTCAGCCCTATATTGATAGTAATTCTTTAACTCTGCACCTGGCGTTAGTGCATCTAGGAGAGCTTGATGAAGCAAACGGAAATCATTAGGATCTAAAGATGGACTTCGATCACATAGATTATCAAGGTAGTCACAAGCTATTTGATAAGCAATAATAAACTGAATCAAGTCATCAAAGCGGTCTTTTGCCACAAGTCCGTAAACTCCTCCCCCTTCACAATGAAACTCTTTTTTTTCAAGGGAATCAAGTGCTTGGGCTCTGAGCTCGGAGTCGGGAATTGTTGCCGCTTTCTGCTTCCACGGATCGAAATATTTGTGGACCGTCGGAATCACTTCTTTGTAAATATTCATCAGCAATGGGATTGGTTTTGTCGGAGCGTTCAACAGCTTTCCTCCTCGTCAATTTCATAATAAGAACCTTAGCACAATCATAGGTGACTTACAATGACAACAAATCGACAGTTACTATGGGATCAATAAATTTACAAATCCCACAGCATGACGGAAAACATCTTCTCTTTCTGGTTCGTTAAACACTTCATGGTAAAGCCCATCCCACTCTTTATAATATTTCTCTGTTAAAGTTAACTGATTGAACCAATCCCTAACATCATATTTATTTACTACATAGTCCTCACCAGATTGCAAAACAAAGAGAGGTATGTTCGGAAATTTTTCCGGATACCTGTGAGCCAGACGCATTGCTTTCGATAACTCTTGATACCACCTTGCTGAAACTTTACTGACACGTAACTCATCTTTTAAATATTGTTCACGTATGTCTTCATTACGTGTTACCAATTCAGAGCGAATTCCTGAATTCTGACTCAATGCAGGTGTGATTCGATGCATTATTTTCGTAGCAAGCTCTTTTGTTTTTGCTGGTGGCTCGCTTAAGCCTAAGCAAGGTGAAGATAAGATCACTCCCTCGATCATCGCATTATTTCGCTCCATGAGCGTACGGATGACAACAAGTCCACCCATACTATGTCCTAGTAAGAAGACCGGCAACCCTTTTATTCGAGCTTCCTCAATCCACTCCTCCACCGAATCTAAATATTGGTTAAATGATTGGATATGCCCGCGTTTCCCTCTTGTTTTCCCTTGACCGGGGAGATCCCCCATTACAACATCTAAACCATGACTATTCCATTTTTGCGCTAGCCATTGATATCTTCCATGGTGTTCTCCTGCACCATGAACAACAACAACGACACCTCTTGGATCAGCCACTTCCCATTTCCACATAATGCGTTCCTCCTTAGCAAATCAATTTGAAAAAAGGACATGACCTGCAAATATACGTTAAAATAAGTATAGCGATTTTATTACTAAACGAAAAGGATGTGACTTCATGATTTATCAATATCAAGATAAATTTCCTTCCATTGCTCCTAGCGCCTTCATTGCGGATGGTGTGACTATTTCTGGAGATGTTACAATTGGAGAAAAATCGAGTATTTGGTTTCAAACAGTTATTCGAGGAGATGTTTCTCCTACAATTATTGGTGATCGCGTTAACATTCAAGATCAATCTATGCTTCATCAAAGCCCGAAATACCCACTAATTATTGAAGATGATGTAACGGTCGGTCACCAAGTCATGTTACATAGTTGTACAATTCGTAAAAAAGCCTTAATTGGTATGGGATCAATCGTTCTAGATGGAGCTGAGATTGGGGAAGGCGCTTTTATAGGAGCAGGCAGCCTTGTCCCCCCGGGAAAAAAGATTCCTGCTCACTCTATGGCTTTTGGTAGGCCCGCTAAAGTTATCCGCGACTTAACTCAAGTAGATCTTGATGACATGGCGCGTATTCGACGTGAATATGTTGAAAAAGGACAACATTATAAGCAAGTATTGAAAGAGAACAATAGCAAATAGAATATTTTTAGCCTATTTTGAATAACATTGATTATTATTATCAATAATAGAAATAGAAAAGAGCGAGTGCGTCGCTCTTTTCTATAACTAATTAATGTTGAGGTTCAAATGTCTTACAGTCAGTCTCTTCTTGTTTTTCCGCTTCTTTGCCTGTATGACTTACTACATAAATTCTGTCTGCATCACACTGATTGCCCTGAGCCCAATATACACAGTTGTTTACTTCACATAATACATCTTGTGCCAACTTACTCACCCCCTCTTACTTACATTTTGACCAGAAGAGGGACACTCCATACAAAAGGACTTGCTTTATTTGCATGTCCTTTTGTAAAGGATCAAGTATACAGCTGCAATTATCCGATTAGTTCCCGGCACGAAATTACATTTATTGTAAAAATCAAGTTTAGATAAACCCAAAGCTCATTCTTCTTAGTCGAACTCTCCCCTTCTTTCTTCCCGCCAAGCTAAACTCTCTACAAAAAAAACAGACAGTCTCAAAATGAGACTGTCTCTTCTATGTTCCTATAGTCCAGCTTGCTCTTTTAAAGCAGCAGCCTTATTTGTTTGCTCCCATGGTAATTCCACATCTGTACGACCGAAGTGACCGTAAGCTGCTGTTTGCTTGTAGATCGGACGACGAAGGTCAAGCATTTTTATAATCCCTGCTGGACGAAGGTCAAAGTTGTCACGAACTAGCGTAACAAGTGACTCTTCTGAAACTTTCCCTGTTCCAAACGTATCAATTGAGATGGATACCGGACGAGCAACGCCAATAGCATAAGCGAGCTGCACTTCACATTTATCAGCAAGACCGGCAGCAACAATGTTTTTCGCAACATATCGTGCAGCGTATGCACCAGAGCGATCAACTTTCGTCGCATCCTTACCAGAGAACGCACCGCCACCGTGACGTGCGTAACCACCGTATGTATCCACGATGATTTTACGTCCAGTTAAACCAGCATCCCCTTGAGGTCCACCAATTACGAAACGACCAGTTGGATTAATAAAATATTTCGTATCCTCGTCAATCAATTGTTGTGGAACGACTGGATTAATTACATATTCTTTTAAGTTACGTTGAATTTGCTCAAGCGATACTTCTGGATGATGCTGAGTAGAAATAACAATTGTATCAATACGTGCAGGTTTGCCATCTTCATCATACTCAACCGTAACCTGTGTTTTTCCATCAGGGCGAAGGTAAGGAAGAATTTCATCTTTTCGTACTTCTGTTAAACGACGAGCAATTTTGTGACTTAACGAAATAGGTAGAGGCATAAGCTCTTTTGTTTCATTGTTAGCGTACCCAAACATAAGACCTTGGTCACCAGCACCAATTGCTTCGATTTCTTCATCTGTCATTTGGCCTTCACGTGCTTCAAGAGCTTTGTCAACCCCTTGTGCAATATCTGCTGACTGTTCATCAATTGAAGTGAGCACAGCACACGTTTCATAGTCAAAACCATATTTCGCACGAGTATAACCAATTCCTTTGATTGTTTCCCGAACAATTTTTGGAATATCAACATACGTACTTGTTGTAATTTCTCCTGCTACTAATACAAGTCCTGTTGTAACTGACGTTTCGCACGCAACACGCGCATTTGGATCATTTGCTAAAATCGCATCAAGAATCGCATCAGAAATTTGATCACAAATTTTGTCAGGATGCCCTTCCGTTACAGATTCTGACGTAAATAAACGTCTACTTTTTAATTCTGTCATACTAATCATTTCCTCCTTTAAACACTGCTACTTTACTAGCATGTGTCTTTCTTTGAGACGGCACTCATGCCCCACCGAATGGGAAATACCTACCTGTAAAGACGTATAAACGATAAAAACCCTTTTCCAAAGAGGAAAAGGGTTGAATGTTTACCTTTAGCCTCTTATCGTTCAAGGCAAATGCCTTGCAGGTTAGCACCTTTTCACTCATGGCTACGAGTGTTGGTTGCTGGGCTTCTTCGGGCCTGTCCCTCCGCCTACTCAGGATAAGAGTATCCGTTCGACGCATATCATATCGCACATGTCGTATACTGTCAACTGTTCCTTCTAAATTGTTCCATAATAAAGAGGAACTCTCTTAGGATCACCATATACGTAACATACTTTTGAGCACCCTGACAAATAGCATTGTTCCTTTACCATTTTAGTGTGTGCGATTGCTTTAGAAAGTATGCTCATGGTCCCCCTTTCGCATCTAATAGGGGGTATCATCGTTTCTTCGATTAGGATCTTCTTGAAGCTTACGTTTTAATTCCTCACGACGCATGCGCTCTTGCTCTCGTTCTAGCTCCTGTTTTACGTCTTCTTTTATTTGCATCCTCATCAGTTCATTTTCATTGTCTCTTGGTTTAACTTGACTATACACACCACTAGCGGTTAATCCGATTATCAAAGCCATTAAGACTTGTTCCCCCCACTCTCTCGGGATAAACCAAAGGATACCGGCTATACCTATCGCTAAAAGAGCTCGATACCGCTTCTCAACTCCAAAAGCATTTCCGATCACAGTTACAAGAGCTGCAACCACTGCAGAAACGGTAGCTAGATCAAGCATCGATACTTGGTCCAACACAAACGCCTCCTTTACTTTCTTTACCTACATCGTATGCACAGACTTGAGAAATAGGAACGTCATTTGTACATACACACATCATTCTTCCACTTAACGTACAAAGCCACTTAAATAAAGGACCAATGACAGTATAGGCACCTATTGGTTTCTCTCAAGAAGCTTAATTAAGGATCAAAAAGTATCACATTTTAAAAAAAATTTTAATAGTATAGACTATTAAACTTAATGTGTTATACTAATAAACAAGTTTTATTAAAAGTGGTAATTAATTCATTTAATAAGGAAAGGATTTTGCGACAATGAAAACGATAAGCCTACAATCAGAATTAGCCAATTTAATGAAGCAAGAAAATGTTTATCTTAATCTATCAATCTCTTCCCTAATCGAAAAGTCTTTAATACGCGGTGAAGGGACTTTAACTTCAACCGGTGCACTTAGTGTTGAAACTGGCGCATATACAGGGCGTTCTCCTAAGGACAAATTCATTGTCAAGGAATCTTCTGTGGCAGACAAAATTGACTGGGGAAGCGTGAACCAACCTATTGAGAAAGAGGTCTTCACCTCTTTGTACCATAAAGTTATCAATCATTTAGGTCGTAAAGAGGAACTATTTGTCTCAGATGGATATGCGGGGGCAGACGAATTATACCGTTTGCCTTTAAAAGTAATCAACGAATTTGCTTGGCACCAAGTGTTTGCTCGACAATTATTTATTAGACCTACAGAAGTAAGAAGTGATAATGAAAACAAAGCCTTTACGATTATTTCAGCACCTTCATTTAAAGCAAATCCGACAATTGACGGGACCAGGTCAGAGGCATTTGTGATTGTGTCTTTTGAAGAGCGTGTTGTATTAATAGGGGGAACAGAATATGCAGGTGAGATGAAAAAGTCGATTTTCTCCATTATGAACTACTTACTTCCTGAACAAGATGTCCTCTCAATGCACTGCTCAGCCAACACGAGCAATGAAGGTGATGTAGCCTTATTTTTCGGTTTATCAGGAACAGGAAAGACAACGCTCTCAGCAGATCCACAACGGTCATTAATTGGTGATGATGAGCATGGTTGGTCAAACAACGGGGTGTTTAATATCGAAGGTGGTTGTTATGCAAAATGCATTAATCTCACGGAGGAGAAAGAGCCTCAAATCTGGAATGCGATTAGGTTTGGTACCGTTCTTGAAAATGTCATTTTAGATAAACAAACAAGTCAAGCAGATTATCATGATACTTGTCTAACTGAAAATACTCGAGCTGCCTATCCACTTGAGGCCATTCCAAATGCGTTAATACCAAGTATAGCAGGTCACCCCAACACAATCATCTTTCTTACAGCTGATGCATTTGGAGTTCTACCGCCTATTAGCAAACTAACAAAAGAACAGGCAATGTACCACTTTTTGTCTGGATACACGAGTAAATTAGCTGGTACCGAGCGTGGCATCACATCTCCAGAGGCAACCTTCTCAACATGTTTTGGTGCACCATTTTTACCACTTCCAGCAGCTCGTTATGCAGAGATGTTAGGAGAGAATATTGACCAGCATAATGTTGACGTATATCTTGTTAACACCGGATGGTCTGGCGGTTCCTATGGAGTAGGCGAACGAATGAATCTTAAATATACGCGAGCGATGGTTCAAGCTGCTTTATCAGGAGAATTACGAGCGGTAGAAACGACTACTGACCCTGTCTTTGGATTGCATATTCCACTTCATTGCGCAGGGGTGCCCGACAAAGTTCTGCAACCACGCAATACATGGGAAGACAAGAAAGCATATGATACAAAAGCACAACAACTTGCTACTAATTTCAAACAAAATTTCATAAAATTTAATGACATTAGCGACCGTATAAAACAAGCTGGTCCAAAGTAAATTCAAATACACAAAAAAGGTCTGCCTCACTGGTACCAACTTACATAAGTTGCAGTTGTGGCAGACCTTCTTCTTTCATGCTGAAAATTGTTGTTTCGTCATAGTAATTACATCTTCATAACTCAAAATGAGCCGGGCAAATATTTCTTCCCAAGACTGTGTAAGGGCAAATTGACGTGCGCGCACACCAAAATTTGTACGTAATTGGTCATTTTCTAACATCTGCATTGTATGCTCAGCAAAGGAGCAGACATCTCTAGCAGTACATAAAAAACCATTTTCTCCATGTGTGATGAGGTGCTTCACTCCTCCTACATTCGCTCCAATAATCGGTAGTCCGGATGACATGGCTTCTAATACAACATTGCCAAAAGTCTCAGTAGATGAAGGAAATAAAAAGAGGTCACTTGAAGCATACGCGTTTGCTAATACTTCTCCTTCTAGGAAGCCTGTAAAGGTTATGTGTTCACTTCTATGATTCGACATTGTTTTTAATAGTGGACCATCTCCAACAATAAGCAAGTGTGCATCTTCTCTACATCGTTTAGGCAATGCTTCAAAGGTGTTCATGACGATATCAATATCTTTTTCAGGGGCGATTCTTCCAACATATAATATAATCTTTTTTTGTTTTATCTTGTATTTTTCCCTTATTTCATTCTCTCTTTTGTTTGGGTTAAAAAGGATATGGTTAACTCCCCTTCCCCAAAGCTCAATTTGATCATGTATCGACATCGCAAGTAATTTAGCTTTCGTGCTCTCGGACGGGACGTATACTTTGTGAAACGGCCGATGAAACCAGCTCATATACATCCAAAACCATTTTTGCAAAAAAGGGATATGATAATAATGTAAATAATCATCAAAGTGGGTATGATAAGACGCAACCATAGGAATATGATGTTTTTTCCCATAATGAAGACCGTACAGACCTAAATTAAGTGGGGTGGCAATGTGGATGAGAGTAGGGTTAAACTCGTCTAATGATTGTTTTATATGAAGGAGATTAGGAAGAGCAATTCGACATTCAGGGTATAACAGAAAAGGCAAACTCATAAATCGTTCAATTTGAGGAACTGATGGCACAGAGGTTTTACCATCCGGTGCGAACACTCTAAAATCAACCTGATTCTTCTCCAAATACGATGTTAAACTCAATAATGTTTTGGCTACACCATTAATTTCGGGTGCGTAAGTATCAGTAAAAATAGCAATACGCATAGTTGGATACTCCCCTTTTTTAATAAAGTTGTTACTTCAACTTTACTAAAAAATGTAGTCAATATTTACAAATATTATGTTAAATGATTATTAATTCTCCTTAAAAAAATCAACATTCTATCAACATAAGCTTAAAAGAATGATACTATAATGATAATAGTTTCAGAGTCTCGTATTGAATCTTACTAGATGGAGTGTTTTCTATGAATCGAATTGTGAACTGGTTATCCATCAATGACAACCGAGTATTTTTTGTCGTAAACCAACTGTGGAGATGCAAAGTGTTGGACGCTTTATTACCGAGAATTACCCACCTTGGTGGGGCAATCTTTTCACTTTCTTTGCTTTTTTTTCTCATGATTATTTTTACAAATGATATACGCTACTGGGCAATTGATGCCTTTATTTCTTTAAGCTTGGGTTTTGTTAGTGTTCAAATAATAAAAAAACTATCCTGCCGAAAGCGACCGTATCTCACTTTGCCTAATGTTAATATATGCCAGAATCCATTAAAAGACTATTCATTCCCGTCAGGACACACGACTGCTGCTTTTTCAATTGCCGTTGTATTTGCTCTCCATTCTCCACTTCTAGCGTTAAGTGTTATCCCGCTTGCATTACTTGTAGGCATTTCAAGAATGTATGTAGGCTTGCATTATCCAACAGACTGTATTATCGGTGCTCTACTTGGAACGATCAGCGCTATTCTAGCTGTCTATTTCATTTATGTGTGAAAGAGAAAACTTCCTTGAGAACTTTTCAAGGTCGTTTTCTATCACTTGGTCTCCCTCTCCTATCTCCTTACAATTCATTAGGAGATGTATGAAGCAATATGATGATAAAGATCATTTGGACGCTCCTCTGTTACTAAATGACCTGTTTTTTCATACGTAATGAGCTTAGCATTTGGTAAGTCTTGTACCAATCTTTGTCCAATTTTAAGAGGAACAACTCTGTCCTCCTCTCCCCATATTAACAACGTAGGAATTTGAATTTTGCTTAATTGATAACTTGTTAAATCACCTTCACGATACCTCAACAGTCTTTGTAGTGATGTATAGAAATCTTTTTCTGTTAAAGGCCTCGTAAACTCTTCTATTAACTCCTCTGTTATGAATGATTTGTTGTAAAATACATTTTCTAAGCTTTTCTTAATATCTTTTTTACGAATATACTGCTCTACAAAAAACCGAAAAAATGGCAAATATGAACAGTATATCAATGGTTTTTTAGCACTTTTTAAATATCCAGAACTACATAATAACACTAAATTTTTCACTTTATATGGAGCTAATTGGGCAGTATATAAGGCAATTTGACCACCCATAGAATGACCAATAATTGTTACATCTTTCAGTTTAAAATACTGTATGCATTCTTCAATAAACTTAGCGTAATTAGAAAAAGAATAAATAAACGTTTTTGATTTCTCACTTCTACCAAATCCAGGTAAATCGATAGCAATTACAGAGAATTCTTTTGTTAATAAAGGCATCAACCGATTAAATGTATAAGTCGAAGAAACAAATCCATGAATTAATATAATCGGCGGTCTTCCATTTAAAACATATTCACAATAAACTGTTACCTCTCCGATTGAGATCGTTTCTTTTTGAATGTGAGACATTGTCACCTTTATACAACTCCATTTTCAAAGTTATGTAAAGGTAGTATTTGTTATTTTTTGACGTACCATACGAATGTTTATACTTTGTAATGAAGAACTCGTTCTTTCATCCAAGTCGCAGCACGTGAAAGAATTATCCGTTGTTCCGAAAGAGGAAAATGGTGAAAAAAGGTTGGATAATACCAAGAGGAAACCGGCACACCTGAATCCTTACAGGCTTTTTCCAAACGGTACGCATGCCGAACCGAAACATGCTCATCTTTTTCACCATGAATAATTAAGACATGTGCTTTTATTTTTGCTACAGATAACAATGGGGTTCTCCATGCATACCTTTCTGGGTATTTATTTGGAGTGCCACCAATCACTCGTTTCATCATTCTACGTAGATCAATTCTTTCCTCATAAGTTAGAACCATATCGGATACGCCATTCCAACAGGTGACTGAGTTCACCTCCGGGCGCTCAATTGCTGTTAAGAGCGCCATCACTCCTCCTCTAGAAAAACCAAGTATATGAAGTGATGTAGGATCAACTTGAGGATGTTCTTTTAAAAGGTCAAAAGCAGAAAAGGCATCTTCACGGTCGCTGCCACAGAAATCTTCCTGTCCTTGTCCCCCTTTGTTTCCCCGGTAAAATGGGGCCATGACAACCATTCCTTCAGCAGCCCACTGAATCACTCGTTGTACTCGTACCATTCCAACGCTTTTTATTCCTCCTCTTAAATAAAGAAGTCCAGGGAATTTCTGTCCCCATTGTGGAATTGCCATATATCCTTTCACAAGATATCCACTGCTCATATATAAAATGAGATAAAGGTGAATACGTGGATGTGGAGAGGGAATCCGTATTTTATTGATCATGTTTATCTATTTATCCTTTCTTAAGAGATGTTCTTTAAGTATTCTTTACTTTTGAACATCTCTTTTTTAAAATGGGCAAACACACATTTTTCATCTCTGACATACACTATCATATCTACCCACAAATTTTAAGGAGATGAAAGACATGAAAGGTTTAAAACAAGCAACCCTGCTGCTCTTATCTCTCGTTCTTATTATTGCAATTAGCGCTTGTTCTTTTGGAGAAGGCCATAAGGACGCGATTCGTGTTTCAGAAGTTACCCGCTCCATTTTTTATGCCCCACTATATGCAGCAATTTCACAAGGTTTTTTTGAAGAAGAGGGCATTTACCTTGACTTAACAACAACTTGGGGCGGCGACAATACGATGACATCCTTATTATCAGATGGGGCGGACGTCGCTTTAGTTGGTGCTGAAACATCCATTTACGTTTATGCTCAACAAGCTACAGATCCTGCAATTAATTTCGCACAATTAACACAATCAGATGGTACCTTTCTTGTTTCTCGTGAAAAACTGGCCTCTTTTGACTGGGATGAGTTGAAAGGAAGTACTTTCCTTGGTCAACGTACAGGCGGAATGCCACAAATGGTCGGTGAACATGTTTTAAAATTGAATGGCATTGACCCACACCAAGATTTGAACCTCATTCAAAACATTGATTTTGGGAATATCCCAAGCGCTTTTGCATCTGGTACTGGAGATTTCGTTCAATTATTTGAACCACAAGCAACTTTATTTGAAAACGAAGGTATCGGTCATATAGTGGCTTCCTTTGGTACAGAATCAGGCAATGTCCCATATACTGTCTTCATGGCAAAGCAAAGCTACATTAAAAAAGAACAAGAAAAGCTTGAGGCGTTTACTCGTGCGCTCTATAAAGGACAAAAGTGGGTGGACGAACAACCAGTTGATGTCGTGGCAGAGGCTATCGTTGAGTTTTTTGAAGATACAGATGTAGAGCTCGTTGCCCAAGTTGTTGATCGCTATCGCACACAAGGTTCCTATGCAACGTCTCCGCTCCTGCAATCCGATGCATGGGATAATTTACAACTCATTATGGATGAAGCTGGAGAACTTCCACAACAAGTTGAATACTCTGAATTAGTGAATACATCAATTGCTGAGAGTGCAACAAATTAGGAGGCCATTTCTATGTCAACCTTACAATTGCATGATGTCTCAATGGCTTATTTATCAAAACATGAAGCGACGTTAGCACTTGAATCAATATCATTGACAGTCCAGGATGGAGAGTTTCTCTCTATCCTTGGACCAAGCGGATGTGGAAAAACAACATTACTCTCCATTATCGCAGGCCTTCTATCACCCACTTCTGGTCATGTGACAATTGGGAATCAAGATTTAAAACAAACAAAAGCAAATATTGGATATATGCTCCAACAAGACTATTTATTTCCGTGGCGGACAATTCAGGATAATATTACATTAGGACAAAAAATTCGCGGAACCTATTCACAGACCGCAAAAAATGAAGCATTAAAGTGGTTAGATCAACTAGGTCTAGCTGACAAAAAAAATTTATATCCGAATCAACTATCTGGTGGGATGCGTCAACGAGTCGCTTTGGTTCGAATGCTAGCGACAAACCCAACTCTTATGCTGCTTGATGAACCTTTTTCTGCACTTGATTACCAAACAAAGTTGAAGCTTGAAGATCTCGTATTCCAGACGTTAAAATCCGAGGAAAAAACAGCAATACTCGTCACACATGATATTGGCGAAGCGATAGCGATGTCAGACCGAGTTGTTTTGTTATCGCCAAGACCCGGTCGAATCCATCGGATCTTTGAAATACCTACAGAGATCGCTTCGACCCTTCCCTTTGAAGCAAGGCAACATATGCATTATAACGACCAATTTCAAATCATTTGGAAGGAGATGGAGAGCCTTGCAACAACAAGTTGAAATCGAGCACAAAAGGTACTTATCATCTCTGAAACGAGAAAACAGACGTGTTCTTGCTGTACAGCTTGGCATGCTCATCTCATTTTTTGCTTTTTGGGAACTCGCTGCTAGAAAACACTGGATTGACCCTCTTCTCTTTAGCATGCCATCGAGAATTTGGAATTTACTCCTTACACGAGTTGGAGACGGCTCTTTATTTACTCATGCATCTGTAACACTCTTTGAAACATTGCTCGGCTTTATCCTTGGTACTGGGATCGGAACCCTACTTGCAGCTGTATTATGGTGGTCTCGGTTTACGTCTAAAGTTTTGGACCCCTATCTTGTCGTATTAAATTCTATGCCGAAAGTGGCACTTGGACCAATATTAATTGTTGGACTTGGACCAGGGTTTACATCCATCATTGCCATGGGCGCCCTTATTTCGGTCATAATTACAACGATGGTCGTCTTTAGCGCCTTTCGCGAAGTCGATTATAACTATTTAAAGGTCATGAATACGTTCGGAGCATCCAAACAGCAAACATTCAAATATGTTATTTTTCCAGCAACACTCCCAACCATTATTTCTACATTAAAAGTTAATGTAGGATTAGCTTGGGTTGGCGTTATCGTCGGTGAATTTTTAGTATCAAAACAAGGACTCGGCTACCTTATTATATACGGTTTTCAAGTATTCAACTTCACCCTTGTCCTCATGAGCCTACTTATCATTGCTATATTAGCAACAGTGATGTATAAAATAGTAGAAATTACTGAAAAAAGGCTGTTAAAAAAATTTTAGAGGTTGTTCAAAAGGAGTATTTTTCCCTTTGAACAACCTCTTGGCCATGAGTGGCCCCCTTTAACGGTTCTAGAGCATATTCCGAGTAATTTTTATCAGAATATACGAGCAATAGGCTGAGCCGTTGCCATGTTTTTTTCCCTCATAACTGAATTTCCTTACTTACGTTATAACTTAACAAGTTGCTTCCTGGCTAATTGCTCTAGAGTATAGTTTAGTACTTTGTCTTTCATAATAAAGCTAAACGACGGGTCGGTCTTGAGTGAGTCTGGGAAATCCTCTAAAAGCACTGGACCATTTGTTTCGTGATAAGAATTTCTTTGAATTAGTACAGATATTTCAGCAAAATAAATTGCTTTATACATAACATTTTGTCTACATGTTACCTCGTACATTCCAATGTAGTGCAATGATTTAATTTTTGCTCCAGTTTCTTCCCATACTTCACGATTTGCAGCATCTGACAATGCTTCCCCATGCTCAACTTTCCCACCAGGAAATTCAAGCCCTCTTGTTCGATGACTTGTTAAAAGCCATTTGTCTTTATAACGGCATACAACCCAAATGTGTTTTGCCTCTTTCCCAAACCCAGCTTCATCAAACACTAATTTTACCTGACAACCGTTTTTATCAACAAATCGATACATATTCCTCGCCTCTCCTCATATCTATATCCCCAGTATAACGGTGAACAACTTTAAGTGAAACCATTTATCCCCACGTTGGTTTTACTGTGTCTTCCGGTTTTATAGCTATCAAGACGATAACAAGAGCAATCAGGCATAATATTGAATTTAAAAAAAACATAAAAAAATGAGATGTTTTCATTAACACCGCGAAAATTGGTGGCCCTAAAGCCACTCCAACAAAACGCATACTGCTATATAATGATGAAATCGTTCCTCTTTGTTCCATCTCAATCCCTTCTGTTACCAATGCATCAAGACAAGGAAGGGCAATCCCTATTCCGATCCCACTTGCAAAAAGACAAGTAAGCAACAAATAAATATCTTTTGAGAAAGATACAGTAAATATGGCAATCGTTAATATACCTAATCCAGCGACTGTATACCATTTCATTTTTTGTTTATCCTGACCGATTACTTTTCCGGTTGCAAAAGAAGCGGCACATAAAGCTGCTAATGGAATGGCTAAAATGATTCCCTTTTTTACTCCTTCAATTTGAAATGTATCTTCAAGCATCGTTGATAAATAAAAAAGAACGCCAAATATGACAAGCATTAGAATGCCTCCAATTGCAAAAACAGCATACAACCAACGACCTTCTCGCTTAAATATGACCTTTGTTGTTTTCACGAAAGCCTTAAATCCAACTGCCTCTCCACTCATTGGCGGAACCCTCACTAAAAAAATCATCGCTATAATAGAAATAAAACAAAAAACTGGAATAGACAGAAGAGGCATGTACCAAACAATAAGAGCTAATGCTGCACCAAGTATGGGACTTAAAACTTTTCCTAACGTATTCGCAGTTTCAATCATGCCGAGTCCTTTGCTAACGTCGTTCTGATCATTATACATATCACCAACTAATGGTAAAACTATTGGCATTGCTCCAGCCGCTCCAATTCCTTGTAAAAAACGGCCAAAAATTAACATACCGTATGGGTCTTCCATTTGCCACCCGGCAAACCCAGAGATAACCCCCCCTAAACCAGCAATAATTAAGCTTGGAATGATCACTTTTTTTCTCCCTATGTGGTCGGAAATATATCCTGCAATCGGGATGCACAGAATAGCCACAACGGAATAGACTGTGATGAGCATACTTACCTGGAATGCACTTATTCCTAATTCTTTCTCGATTTCAGGTAACACAGGAATAAGCATTGAATTCCCTAGTGTCATAACAAGTGGTATGGATGCAATCGAGAAAATAGCCCATTTATCCTTTCCTTGCATAATAAAGGCTCCCCCGTTCCTAAATACATCTAACTAATCAAATACCTTGTTAGTATGAGGCACAGTCCTTGTTCTATACGCAAAAAAACACCTATTCTTAAATGAATAGATGTTACTTTATTACTGTAGCTTATACTGACCACTTTCCACGATAGAACGATAAATGGTCTTTAATGCTCCTTGAGGATGAGCTGCCAAATTTTCCATCTTGTTTTTAAACTCAAGTAGCAATTGTTCCTCAGAAAAGCCTTGTCCAACTAAATCCTTTAATACATCTTCAATGATAACATCTTTCTTTAACGCAAGTTTGGCTTCCAATAACACACTTACAGATTCCGAAAGCTTTGTTAACGTTTGAACGCTTGTAATCATAGCTGCTGGATGATTGTCTTTACTTGTTATAATTACATCAACAAGCATATGACCTTCTTGTTCCTTCACCTTTTTAAAGTAATCATAATAATCATGACTAATGACAGCCTCAATATACCATGTTTGTTGCTTGTTTTCCATGTTAATGATAAGGCCATCTTCAATCGGAATCATCTTTTGATGAACATTTCCATCCTTGCCCTCGAGCAAACTGATCGAGTAGAGTTTAAATGTTTTCACTAATGCTCCCCCTTCCTCTTACCATTTATTAAATCATATCAAGTCGTTTTCACAAAATAAAGAGGCTTTCTTCAAACAGCTTAATAAAGCAGTGAAAAAATACCTCTTGAACGATAACTATGAACTTTTAACCCTTTGAAAGCACAACTCAAATTGCCTTTCTTGGATCCATTTAATGAGTTCCACCTCTTGACTGGTCAGATCTCTCCTAAGCTTACATTTACATTCGTCTACAAGTTCCTCATATAGATTTTCTACAAGCATAAAGTAAATGTCTCCTTTGTCAATTTTTCTCAACTGTTTTGGTGTCACTCTTTCAATGTATGTGTTCAAGCTTATGAATATGATGGTTGTTTTTCTATTTTTCTACAGAATTTACAATAATCCTGCAATATTCGCATTAAATTGTTTCCAAACGATTCTTTTTTGTCTTTTACAGTGGCTTTTCTTTGGACGCATCCGATGGGAAAACGACTCATAGAACTTATAATCAAGCAACTCTTACACAAACATCTTTGCTTTTTGTTGTACTATTGTACTTTTACGTCCGTTAATTTCTTCTCGTAAGATTTGAATAAAATCTTCTTCTAATTTTAATTCAAGTGCTCGTTCATAAGCTTCTAATAAAACTGTATATTCCAAGCTATCCATTTTTCCTTTCACCCTACTTATAAAAGAATTTATACGTTAGAAGCCACGAGCGTCATAGGCTTCTTTTATGCGATCTAGACCTTCTTTTAATGTTGCTTTAGGACATGCTAAATTAATACGCTCAAAACTTTTTCCCTCTTCACCAAAGATTGGACCGTGATTTAACGCAACTTTCGCCTCTTCTACTAACCATTTCTTTCGCTCAGATGCAGTTAATGGCAATTTAGAACACTCTAGCCATAAAAGGTAGGTACCTTCAGAGTCCATCACTCGTAATTTTGGCATATGTTCTGTTACGTATTCTCGTACAAAATCATAGTTCTTCTCTACATAGTTCATTAGCTCTTCCAACCATAATTCTCCATGTGTATAAGCTGCTTCCGTTGCAACTTCAGCAAAGGAATTCACTGAGTTCGCAAAGGAATTGGACAAATGATTGGCTAGTTTCATACGTAATTTTTCATTTTCTACTACAACATACGATGTTTGAATTCCAGCTAAGTTGAACGTTTTACTCGGTGCCAAGCATGTAAAGGTTCGATTAGCAGCATCTTCATTAATAGCTGCAAAAGGAATATGCTTATGCCCCTTAAACAGCAAGTCAGCATGAATTTCATCAGAAACAACGAGTAAATCATATTTTTCACAAATTGCCGCAAGTTTTTCTAATTCAGTTTGCTTCCATACACGACCAACTGGATTATGAGGATGACAAAGAACAATCATCTTTGTTTTCTCCGTGATAGCTTCCTCAAGTTGTTCAAAATCCATATCATAATGATCACCATCAAAAGCCAGTGGATTTTTGACTAACTCTCGATTATTCTTTTTTACAACATCATAAAACGGGTAATAAACTGGTGTTTGAATAATAACCTGATCACCAGGCTCTGTGAAAGCTTGAATAATAAAGCTGATCGTTGGAACAATTCCTGATGTATATATAAGCGAATTCGCTTGAACTTCCCATTCATACCTTCTCTTTAACCAACTTTGAACTGCTTTGTCGACTCCTTCTGAATGAGCAGGATATCCAAATATTCCGTGCTCAACCGTTGCATGTAGGCTATCTAACACCTCTTTCGGTGCACGAAAATCCATATCAGCTACCCACATTGGCAAAAGATCTTCACGTCCAAAACGTTGTTTTGTCATATCCCACTTCATTGAGTTCGTACCACGACGTTCAATTACTTCATCAAACCGTTCACTCACTACTTACACTTCCTTCCTAATAACACACATTGCCTCCATTAAATAATTTTTCTGCTGTCACGTCAATAATTACTATTCAACGATTATCATGAGAATCCTTTTTCATTTTACAAATTTCTTAATAAATTTCGACGCTTGAAATAGATATTCGATAAAAGTCTTCCCGCTTTCTGCCCTTCTATTACATCTTCCGCTTTATAGTCCCATTGTATCATAACAAGTATAACAAGTGGATTTTCTGGAAAATACCTTCAGTAGGAAAGTCCAAATCTAAACAGACATACACCTTCGGTTATGATAAGATGAAAAAAGCAAAAAAGTACGCAATTATTATAAGGATAGGTGTTTTCAATGAGCGTGTTAACAGTAAAAAATTTAAGCCATGGATTCGGAGATCGAGCGATATTTCAAGATGTGTCCTTTCGCTTATTGAAGGGTGAGCACATTGGTTTAATCGGTGCAAATGGTGAAGGTAAATCGACATTTATGAATATTATTACTGGTAAATTAATGCCAGATGAAGGAAAGGTAGAATGGTCCAAGAAAGTTCGTGTTGGGTACCTTGACCAGCATACGGTGCTAGAACGTGGAATGACGATGCGCGACGTACTAAAGAGCGCTTTTCAATATATGTTTGACCTTGAGGCTGAAATGACAGCTATGTATGACAAAATGGGCGATGCGACACCTGATAAACTCGAAAAGATGCTTGAAGAAGTTGGAATTATTCAAGATACGCTTACGAACAACGATTTTTATACAATCGATGCGAAAGTAGAAGAAATCGCTCGCGGTCTAGGGTTAGATGACGTTGGACTTGATCGTGACGTTACCGACTTAAGCGGAGGACAACGGACAAAAGTGTTACTAGCGAAGCTTTTACTCGAGAAGCCAGACATTCTTTTGTTGGACGAGCCAACCAACTATTTAGACGAGCAGCACATTGAATGGTTGAAGCGCTACTTGCAAGAATATGAAAATGCCTTTATCTTGATTTCTCACGATATCCCCTTTTTAAATAGTGTCATTAATTTAATTTATCATATGGAAAATCAAGAGCTTAATCGCTATGTTGGTGATTATAATCATTTTAAAGAAGTCCATGAAATGAAAAAGTCACAGCTTGAAGCAGCTTATAAAAGACAACAACAAGAAGTAGCGCAGCTGAAAGATTTTGTTGCCCGTAATAAAGCACGTGTTTCGACACGTAACATGGCGATGTCTCGTCAAAAGAAGCTTGATAAAATGGATATGATTGAACTTGCACATGAAAAGCCTAAACCACATTTCAATTTTAAAGAGGCTCGAACAACAAGTAAGCTTATTTTCGAAACAAAAGATTTGGTTATTGGATATGACGAACCACTTTCTCGGCCTTTGAATTTACAGATGGAGCGTGGGCAAAAGATAGCTCTTGTTGGAGCAAACGGAATTGGGAAAACGACCTTACTGAAAAGTATTCTTGGTTTGACTTCACCAGTATCAGGTTTTGTTGAACGGGGTGATTACCAAGAGGTTGGCTATTTTGAACAAGAAGCAAAAGATCCTGATAATACTTGCATTGAAGAAGTATGGCAGGAATTCCCGTCGCTAACTCAAGCTGAAGTACGTGCAGCCCTTGCTAAATGTGGACTAACAACTAAGCATATTGAAAGCAAAGTTGTTGTTCTAAGCGGTGGAGAAAAATCAAAGGTACGACTATGTAAATTGATTAATCGTGAAACAAATGTACTTGTTTTGGATGAGCCAACGAATCATTTAGATGTTGACGCCAAAGATGAATTAAAGCGTGCTTTACAAGCTTATAAAGGAAGCATTTTACTCATTAGCCATGAGCCAGAATTCTATCAAGATGTTGTTACTGATGTTTGGAATTGTGAATCATGGACAACGAAGATTATTTAATTGGATGACTCAAAACTAAAGGGTTCGCCCCCTAGTACAATAGAAATTGTGCTAGGGGCTCTTCTCTATAAAGTGCTACTAGTCGGTTCAGACCCTTTTGAGACACCCTCTTCATTAAGGGGGCTTTAATGAATCACATCCCCTTTATTGCTGTAGAAGGACCAATTACAAAACTAGATCAAGCACTGCAAAAAGGAGCGACTTGCTTTGAACCTACGCGCTAAATATAACATCCCTAAAAATGCCACTATTACCATTGCCGGTACTGTTGGTGTTGGAAAATCAACAATGACGAAAGCTCTAGCTAAAGCACTTGATTTCTGTACCTCTTTTGAAAATGTCGAACATAACCCATATTTAGATAAATTTTATGCTGATTTTGAACGTTGGAGTTTCCACTTACAAATTTATTTTCTTGCTGAACGATTTAAGGAACAAAAGCGGATGTTTGAGCAAGGCGGCGGCTTTATCCAAGACAGATCCATTTATGAGGATACTGGCATATTTGCCAAAATGCACTCTGATAAAGGCACGATGAGTAAAGTTGATTTTGAAACATATACAAGCTTGTTCGATGCCATGATTATGACTCCTTATTTCCCTCATCCTGATGTTCTGATTTATCTTGAGGGCGATCTCGATGATATTGTTGGACGCATTCAAGAGCGCGGACGTGAAATGGAACAAAAAACACCTTTAACTTATTGGGAAGAAATGCATGGTCGTTATGAGCAGTGGATTAACAACTTTACATCATGCCCTGTGTTACGACTAAACATACAAGAGTACGATTTGCTTAATGATGACCAGGCTGTTGAAGCCATTGTTGCTAAAATTGCACGAACAATCACTCCAAAAGTAACGGTATAAATTAGAAGAGGATGACCGAGCTTGTTACGCAGCTCGGTCATCCTCTTCGTCATTTTCTTTGAAATAATAGATTCTCGGTAAATGTGGAAAGCGTAGGAATTCTTGCAATAATGAGCCTCCAACAAATGCAATCATTTGCCAATCAACGCCCTTTAGCATAAGCATATCCCCCTTTCCCAAACCATATGCGATTAAGAAGATGTCCTATGTCATCTAAACGCTTCGTTGCTGGCGAAGTGTCAGCTTATAATAATAATCTCCAGCCTTAATCATTCCACGTTGATATTCGACATCATCAAGACTATCTTCAGCGTCATACGCTATCTCAGCATAAGGCACTTCAATGATTGATTGTGCCTCAGCTAACCTTCCCCGTTTAAAATAACCTATTACTTCTTTTAAATCGTCGCGAGTGACAATGCTCACTTGGGTTGCCGCTGCTAGTTTCCGGCATGGATCAGATACTTGATTCGTAGATGTAACGATGACTGCTTTATCTGCCTGATAATAAGCTTTTGCTGCGTAAATTTCTTGCACAGCATCTAATCCTACCTTTTCTGATAATCTTTTTGCTTGGACAACCGTTTCTGAATCTGAACAATCACGGAAAATCAAATCTGCTCCAAAATCTCTGCTTTTTTTCGTTAGAAATGTTTCTTCATACCCAAGAGCAACAAATAAGACATATAAATAATCTTCAAATTCATGCCCCGACATTTGGTCGATATCCACCATCGTAATCTTTGCTACATCAAACCGCTTCTTTTTTCGAATATGTAAAACGACCGCAATAATAAGGCTGACCATTAACAAACAAACTAGTACTGTCGCAACTAGATTTCCCCATTCCAAAAGCATCTCGCTCACTCTAACAACCCCTTTCCTATGCTAATTATCATAAAGGGGAATACAGAAAAAAGCAAACATCTGTTTGCAAAGGTAGAATGACCTCTCATCCAAAAATTGTAGATTCCCCCCTCCTCATTTCCTATGTTCCCTACAGGAGTTATTCAAATGTTAGATCAAAAAAAAAACAATTATTATGATTACTGGTGCATCACGTGGGCTCGCTCTGCCCTTATAAACCATTTTACTAAAAAGGGGGCTAACCTAGCTATTTGCTCTCGAAAGGAAAACGAAATTAAAAAAGTATAAGTACCGCGCTAGTAGAAGTCAGAAAAGAAAAACAACAGAAAATTACATATAAGTTCCATTCATGGGTAAAACTATAGATGATTTCGTATAATCGGGAGTGATAATAAACATGTCTACTACATTACCTAAACGTAAGAAGCGATATCGCTTTGTACCAACAATTCTCTTTGTCCTCACCTATTTTCTTGTTCAATTATATAACTATAACTTGACACTTTTTGGTTTTGTTCTTGCGTCGATTTTATCAACCATAGGTATTACGTATTTACTAAAAACGTCTAAGTTGGTTTCCCCCCATCTTTCAACAACAATATTAAATATAGATGACATATCTGATCCAGAATTTCACCAATTACTCGTACCAATATTTCAGCGTCAAGGGTATTCGGTGAACAAAACGAAACTAAATCGAAAATCAACAGCAAACCTCATCCTTCGAAAAAAAGGGTTAAAAGCGATCGTTCACACAAAACGACAAAGCAACAATGTCGGATCTAGCTTTATTCAGGAGGCGATCGCATGCAAAGAGATGTATCAAGCAAAAAAGTCAATTGTTGTGACAAATCGTCATTTTACTACAGCAGCAAAAAAAGTGGCCCGAGCAAATAAAGTTACACTAATTGATCGTGATTCACTTGATGCTATGCTTGATTCTTATTTACAACAGAAAAGAAGTCATCGCTTTATTCAACGCGTCCGATCACTGTTTATGAATGAAGAAGTAAAAAGTGACTCCTAATAAAAAATCACTTTGTAAAATAATAAGCTAGAACATTTATTCTTCTAGCTTTTTTGATTGTAGAGAAAGTTAGCTAATGCCTTTGTCCACTATATATAGCCAGGACAAGATGATGAATTGACTTCTAATTGATGAAGCTACTCTTACCACTTCTTGATCCCCGTTTATTAAGTCAGCCACCGCACTAATCTAGTAAATAAAGCTTTACGTCTAGGAGCACCCCTGAAAATCGCTTGGATTCTTCTGTTTTAAAAAGTGCTGATTTATTAAAATCAGCACCTTCATGATATCGTTTGAATTTTCGGGCCATCTTCTTCTACATAGAACACTTCTATATCATCTATTTTAATTCGAATTATTTCATTTTCAAGTTTCTTCGATTGAGCTACCTGAACAACTACAAATACAAAATCTTCTTTTACACTCGTTACATTCCCTACAATCATAAACGGAAATACCTCTGACAATAAAAAAATCCGTTTTCCAACAGCTTCCAGTAGAGCATTATATAATACTCTTTGACGAATAACAGTAATAGGAACATTCTGCTCTCTTTTCATCCTTTTTTTCCTTTCTTAAATCGGAACGGGGCAAAATTAGAAATTCGTTCGATTGGAAAATGGAGCGGTGTTGTAAAGTAATAATCTGTTTTATCCGGTAATTCGACCTGAACTGGATCCATTGTAATATATCCATTTGTTACAAAAACAACCTTCCCATAAAAAACAGGACGAAATTGTTGCCCTAATATTTTTAGTTGATTTGCTCTTGTTGTGATCATTATTTGTTTTCCAATCATTTGTTGAAACAATTTGTTTCCCGGAGAGATTATTGCATCATCAACCGTTCTTTTCTCTTCCAGTCCATTGGAAATTTTCGACCAATATACTTCTTGCATCTGACGGGCTTTTGGATCTTTCCGATATACAACTTGAATGTCATTTTTACTATTCGACAATTCTATCCACACTCCTATTCAAAAGAAAAATATCTTTGTAACAGTGTATGGTCAGACCGCCTAAATGGTTATTTGTTTGCCAGATTGATCTAAATTATTTTTAATGAAAATTAGCCCAATTCTGATCATCAATCAGAATTGGGCTAGAGATACGTTATCATTAAATTGTACCATTTTGCAAAGCTAACCAATATTGACGAGTTACATTAACATCAGAGTGTCCAGACAGATGGGCAACGACTGAGAGGTCAACACCCTTTCTGACAAGATCATAACAAAACGTGTGACGAAGTTTATGAGGATACACACCATATTCCTCTTTTAACATATGTTGAACAGTTCTTGCTGCAATCCTTTTTTGGTAATTAGATAAAAACAATGCTTCGCAATCATCGTTCCTAGTAGATAAATAATCATGTAGCTTGTGAACATTTTCTTTGGTAAGAGGAATGATTCGTTCGTTCCCTTGCACTTCATTTCTAACAATTAATTGGCCCGTCTGGCTCTTATAATTTAATTTACAATCTTCTTTATTAAACTTACAAAGCTCGGATACCCGAACTCCTGTATATAACAGTGTATAAACTATAGCAACATTTCGTAAGCTAGTATCTGCTTTCGCTTGTTTTAATAGTACCGCCACTTCTTCTTCCTTTAAATACTCAGGAGCAACGTAATCTATCTTCTTTTTTGATCGTTTAACATTATCGGTCATTTCAGCTAGATCAATTGATTTTACATAAGTATTAATAGTATTATAAATTTTATTTATCGTCGATACGCTACGCTTTTCAACTTCTAAAAAGTCAATATATAATTGAATATCATGGTTAGTAAGGTTACTGATTGATTTTCCATTTCCTTCAAGCCAATTCGAAAAAGATTCGATTACACCACAATACGTTTTTATCGTATTCTCAGACCTTCCTTTATGAGAGAGATAGATAGCAAAAGAGTCAAGAATATCTTTTGTGGTTCCAGCGCATTTTTTATCCAAAATGAATTCCCCCTAACTAACACAATCATAATAATCTCTTTCAAAAAAGTCAAGTTCCGCGCAACAAAAAAAAGATTATCCTAAGCAACTAAAATAAGGCGATTTTCAAGGCCTTTAGTTTTCTTCTGTTTCAATTGCTTCATTTTCCTTTGTTCTTTTGTTTAAGTACATGCATGAGTTTTCTTGCTATGATATAGTTAACGAGGAATGAATATTAAGGAGGATATACAATGGCTAATAAGTTAACTGCTTATGTTGGAACCTATACGAAGGGAGACAGCAAAGGAATTTATCGCTTTTCAATGGATGATTCTACTGGAGAAATAGATAAAGTAGTACTATCTGCTCAGCTAGAAAACCCTACATACTTGACGATTAATGAGGACAACACTTATCTATATTCTGTCATCAAACTCGAAGATCAAGGTGGTGTCGCTGCTTACTCTATTCAAGCTGACGGGCAATTAGAATTAATGAATCATGAGGTGACAGACGGAAGTCCACCTTGCCACGTTAGTTTAGATTCTTCCAATCACTACCTCTTTTCAGCAAATTATCATAAAGGTACTGCGATTGCCTATAAATTAACTGATAGCGGAGAACTCACTTCACAAACTTCTATTATTACACATGAAGGAAACGGTCCACACGACAGACAAGAAAAACCACATGCACATTTTGCCGGACTTACACCTGATGAAAAACTATTATGTGTCGTTGATTTAGGTACAGATGAAATGGGGATCTATCATTTCAATAATGGTACTCTCGTGCCGTTCGACAAGCATACTTTTAAACCTGGCACAGGTCCAAGACACATTCAATTCCATCCGAACCAAAAGTTTGCGTATGTAAACGGAGAGCTTAGTTCAGAAGTCATTGCCCTGCAATATGACTCGATATCTGGATCTTTTACCGATATTCAGTACATAACTTCTCTTCCAGCTGGGTACAACGAAGAGAGCATTGGTGGTGCTATTAAAATTTCAGCAAATGGTCAATACTTGTATGCGTCAAATCGCGGCCATGATAGTATTGCTGTCTTTCGTATTGATTCAGACTCAGGTGAACTCACTCTTGTTGACCATACTTCAACAGAAGGTTCTTTTCCACGTGATTTCACTATTGACCCTACAGGGAAGTTTCTTCTTGTAGCAAATCAGAATACTAGTAACATTGTCCAGTATGCAATTGATCAATTAACAGGTAAACTTACAAAAACAGATGTCACCATTTCTATCCCAAATCCCGTTTGTATTGTATTCTCTTAATAAAAAAAATGAGCAAAGCCAATAATATGGTACCTGTAGTTAGGACACTTGAAAAAGAGTGTTTTATCTACAGGTATTTTTTTATATACTTGAATTT
>NZ_JAXBLX010000090.1:0-4462 GCF_037027555.1 Halalkalibacter kiskunsagensis
CTATTTCGCTTGGCTTTTGTTCAGTTTTCAAAGAACTCTTCGTTGTTAAGTAACAACCGTCACTCGTTAGCGACATTTACCATCATAACATAACGGTTAATTCCGCGCAACAACTTTTTTAAAAATTGTTTTTTGCAATTTGTTATGAAACAATCAGTCGTTCAATGCGACAAGAAATAATATATCACGAATGGTAATTCTGCGCAATAGTTAATTTAAAATTAGTTTTTGCGGCTAGATTTAATAATTTATCATAGTACAACATTAAGATCAACTAAAATTTTCACCTTCTATTATATAACTACCACAACAAACACTTGCTCAAACATAAACGAATAACAACACCGAGCTCTTTACTTAAAGAACTATAATAAAAAGAAGCATATGCAAGAGCTATGCCTCCCTACTTAGTAATATCAAATATAAATCTTTATTTCTCTCTTACCCTCTCCAAAGCCACTTTTAGGAACTCTTCTTCACTCACTTCCCCTTTACTCGAAAGGTTTTGTATTGTAGTCATCCACACCAATATCTTCGTCATCTTCAATTATTAATATATTTACTGAATCCTTCACCATAGTCATCCTCGCAATTATTAACATTATCATTCATTGAAATAAGTTCAATGTCAAATATTGAATTATATACAGGTGAGTTTATTCTTTATGGGAGGGACTAGGTACATGTCTTGTCCCATTAAAAAAGCTCTGACATACATTGGCTGTAGAGCCTTGTGTGTCAGACGTAAAGTTGTAGCACTTGAAAAATGAAAAAAGCATAAATTACCCGAACGGTAACTTATGCTTTCTGAAAAGTATTCATATTTCCTTTCAAATTTGATTGATCTTTACCAGCTAAATCAAGAGTTTGCACTATTGAAGTTTGAATTTCATGCAGAAGCTCTTGGTTTTCCATTAGGGACAAGCTATAAGAAGGAATCATTTCTTTTATTTTCGGTTCCCACTCGTGTATATGCTGCGGGAAGCATTTTTTTATTAACTCAAGCATGACAGAAACGGCGGTAGAAGCACCCGGCGAAGCACCGAGCAATGCAGCTATCGAGCCATCAGCAGCACTAATTACTTCTGTACCAAATTGAAGCATTCCTCTTCCCTCTTCAGTATCTTTAATTACTTGCACACGTTGGCCCGCTACGACTAAATCCCAATCCTCGCTTTTGGCGTTCGGGATAAACTCATGTAACTCTTCCATGCGTTGTTCTTTTGATAACCTAACCTGCTTGATTAGGTATTTTGTCAAAGGTATGTTTTTTGCACCTGCCGACAGCATCGTTATAAGATTATCTGATTTTACAGAAGTGACCAAATCAAACATTGAACCGGTTTTTAAAAACTTTGGCGAGAAACCAGCAAACGGTCCAAATAACAACATTTTTTTATTGTCGATAAATCGTGTATCAAGATGCGGAACAGACATTGGAGGGGCCCCAACCTTCGCTTTACCGTATACTTTTGCATGATGCGCTGCCACAATATCAGGATTATTACACACCATAAATATTCCGCTCACTGGGAATCCACCAATATATTTCCCCTCAGGAATACCGGATTTTTGTAGTAAATATAGACTTCCTCCCCCTGATCCGATAAAGACGAATTTTGCAGTATGGCGTTCGACAGTACCGCTGTCGACATTCTGCACTTTCACTTCCCATAAGCCGTCACTAGTACGATGAATATCAACAACACGATGTTTGTAGTGTATATTGACATTTTTACTCTCTAGGTGATCAAACAACATCCGTGTTAAAGCGCCAAAGTTGACATCAGTTCCAGAGTCGATTTTTGTTGCCGCTATTGGTTCATTCGTTGCACGTTTTTGCATAATAAGCGGAATCCATTCCTTCAGTTTTTCCGGATCATCGGAAAATTCCATCCCTTGAAACAGCGGATTGGTAAACATCGTTTCAAATCGCTTCATTAAAAAAGATACATTTTGACTTCCCCGTACAAAACTCATATGAGGCAATGGCATGATAAAGTTCTGCGGGTTACGTATCCGTTTATTTTTTACAAGATAAGACCAAAACTGCATAGATTCTTGAAACTGTTCATTAATTTTTATAGCTTTACTAATATCTATAGATCCATCTGCCTTTTCGTTTGTGTAGTTAAGCTCACACAGAGCCGCATGCCCTGTTCCGGCATTATTCCATTCGTTAGAGCTTTCCTCTCCAGCGCTTGCAAGCCTTTCAAACACTGTAATTTCCCAGTCCGGTGTTAATTCTTTCAACAGTGAACCTAAAGTTGCACTCATGATTCCAGCACCAATTAAGATTACATCGGCTTTATTTTGTCTGTTGCTCATGTTCACCTTCCTATACCCTAAGATTTACAAAATGAATGTAGGCAATCCTGCTTAAACACCACAGTAAGCCTTGGCACGTACGAGTTTACACATCATTTCTGGATCAAGTATAATTTAGAATCGTGATTCACTATTATTATGATAGTTATAAGCTATTTAAAATCCGGTAAGAAGTGGGAATTTGAGCACTTAGCTCTAGAAACACGCTTAAATTTTTGTTCTTTAACTTCAATCGTTTGTTATCAGTATGAAAAATGTAGTATTCACTTGTAGGATTGGCTAAATGCAGTTTCTTATATTCTTTCCATGCAAGAGTTGAATCAGAGAAGTTAGAAATAACCGATAATTCGTCAAAATAGCGTATTCAAAACGCAAAAGGGAAAATCACGTACCATAACAGCTGGATGCATCACTTTAAATCTTAATGGACTCTCCAACGTAAGTCCCTCATAGGCAAACATGGTAATCTTTCTTTCAATCGTAAGTTGCGTTAATTCTTCATAGAGAGCGGTTAATTTTTGAGTGTTTCGGCCAGTAATCTAAACAGAATCTCCACATGTACCTCCCTGTTTTGCCGTTTTGGCACCGCCTTCTCCGGTTACGCCTATTATGAGGATATGTAACTCCTTCAGCAGCTAAACCTTCAATTTATAATGAAGTTCAACAAACTGCTTGAAACGCTTCATGCCTTGTAGCGAGTATTCGATTTCATAATCTCCCTCTTTAAACAAACGAATCCTTTTCCCAATTAATGTCGGAGCCACTGTAATAATCAGTTCATCGACGAACTTTTTCTCAATAAATGAGTAAAGCAACTTTCAACCACCAACCATCCAAATATTTCTTCCATCGTGATTCTTCAGTTCATTCGTAAAATTAACGATATCACAGTTGACAAATTTCCCATCATTTTGATCTTCTGCTACTGTCCGTGAAATACATAGCAATCTTTTCCTTGATATGGGAATTCCTTCGTCTACATGTTTCGTCACCCAATCGTATGTTTTTCTCCTCATTAAAATCGTATCGACCGTTGATAATTCTTCTTTTCTTCTAAATGAAACGATCCAGCTCATTGTCGATGTTTGTGTCATCGTTGGATTTCTTTCAGTCATCTGATACGTTAAGACGATTTTCTCATCTGTCAGTGGGTGCTTGAATATTCGTTTGGCTGATTGCTGAACATATAAAAATGCATTCAAAAAAATTCATCCATGAGTTGATAGTATGATATTTTTGTTTCATCTAATTCTTTATAACCATATTCCTTAAGAAAAAAAGGAATATACTCTTCACCAAAATTATAGGTAATACTTCTAATTGCCAAAGCTAAATCTTGATACCTGTCGGAAACTCCTGCTCTTCCCAAATCTATAAAGCCACTTACTTTTCCTTGATCAATAATAATATTTGGTAAGCAATAGTCACCATGAGTAAAGACTAAATCTTCATTTTGGGGTTTGTTTAAAATAAGTTCTTTAT
Organism: Halalkalibacter kiskunsagensis; assembly: GCF_037027555.1. NCBI lineage: Bacteria > Bacillati > Bacillota > Bacilli > Caryophanales > Bacillaceae > Halalkalibacter > Halalkalibacter kiskunsagensis. Next base: position 3,811 of record NZ_JAXBLX010000090.1, read on the forward strand.
AAAGATCCCTTGCTTTCAAGCCTATTCGTATCTCATCGAAATCTTCCTCATCAACAAGTCCATTTTCAACTCTTCTTTTGGCCTCTTCAATTTTAATATCCAATTTTTGATTAAAAGGACAGTTTTCGATACTTAACCTATGTAATGTTTTTAGTCCTAATGCCAATAACTCCATCAATAAATGTATATTTGCTTCATATGACTTATCGGAAGCATTAATACCTTTTATTTCTGTAACTAATAAGTATTCGTTTACTTCATCCTTGTCATAATAAAGAACCTCTGGTACAGACAGTTTTCCTTGTAACCACTCTATTTTTTCTTTCTCATGATACAGATTTTCCACAGAATTATTTGGTTGTATTTTAAGGTAATGATTATAAGTAGAGCCTTTCAATAAGAAAGTCATAGAATCTGAATGACCAATTGTAATTTGTTCCCATGAATATCCATTTGTCAATCTTGCCAAGCTTTGTGGAACTTCTTTCATTTATATCACCACTTTCACAGACTTACTCTTTTTATAAGCTCTTTTCGTTAATTTGATTCTCAATCAGATGTGGTTAGATTTATTATTACTCAACTTTCGCACCAATAAAAGTTCAATAAGCTCAACCAACAGTAGTTGCTGACGTCATTGAAATCCTTTCAT
>NZ_JAXBLX010000091.1:0-4110 GCF_037027555.1 Halalkalibacter kiskunsagensis
AATCAACTTTAAAAAACGTCATAACCAAAATTGGGTTCTTCTATGGTTCGCTAAGTAAGCTTTATGAAATTGATTCAAGTAATATAATCTTATTAAACTAACACAAGTCTTTGGATGAATGAAAGCACCTTGATCACAAAGATTAGTTTCAGACAAAAAAAGTGAATCATCCCCATACTAATGAGGGTACGATTCACTTTCTTCTATATAAAGAGGCATTATTTCACCTCTTCCAACATATGTGAATGCAGTTATAATTGCTAAAAAAGACATGATTAGCAATACTGAAAAAAACCTTTTCATGATTTGCTTGCTCCTTTTAGTTTCATAATACATTTTTTCGTTGAATATAATTTGCTGTGCCGAGTGCCGGGTACGTCTTAATGATTTCGTGTTCTACAATCCACACTACAACATTATCTCCTTCTCTTATATCTTTTACTACAAGAAGCTTTCCCTTTTCATCAACCATGTCTGCCTCTGTTATATCTACATATACTTCCCCATTTATAAACAACCATTGGTCTTCAACACGGTATACCTCACCCGTAATATCTGGGGGATAAAGCGGCAGTTGCCGTTCATCTTTCTTCATTTTAATTTGAGGTAAAAATGAAAGGGTAATAAATGATAACCATGATCGCACCTTAGTTGAAGTTAACATCATTTTCCACCTTCTTCCGTTTTGTAATGATAAAACGATATAATTCTACAAATCGTTTCAATATTTAAGCAAGAAATCGGTACCATACTATTAGGTTTATATAAGTACGAGGGTCTATAGTATCTACACTCACACAAAAAAGAAGACCATTGCTGGTCTTCATAATTAATGTATGGATATATCAGCTAAATCAAACTCGTTCTCTTTCAGATACCGTTCAACAAGCTTGGCTTCTTCCTCACTAAGTCCTTGTAGGTCTGTATCACAGACAAGTGCAGGGCCGTACAATGCTTTTACTTCATTGTTTTTTACTTGTATTCCTTCTTGATGACAAACAAATCCATACTTCTTACCACCCAATCGACAACTTAGTATTTGCGCTTCTCCATGAAAATAGGATTGTACATCCTCGTCAATAGCAGCAATGAAACATTGGTCTTTAGGGTGCTTTTCAACAATAAGCATTAGTTTCACTCCAACTTTAATAATACATTTAGTATTATCTAAATATATCCAGTTTAATCAATACTTATGATTAAAATTTGTATAAGCGTCGATATTTTTCATCTAAATATCGTACTAGTGGCTTTGAATCAATGCCTCCACCTGTTATATCCTTAATAATTTCTGCTGGTTTCTTCATTTTCCCATGTTGGTGGACTTTCTTTGTTAACCATTGGCGGATTGAACCATATTCCCCTTCACGAACTAATTGATCAAAGTTAGGCAAATCTTTTAGCATTGCTTCTTTGATTTGAGCAGAATAAATATATCCTAATGCATACGATGGAAAATATCCGAATGCCCCAAAGGACCAGTGAACGTCTTGAAGGACCCCTTCTCCATCATGTTGCGGCCTGATGCCTACATACTCTTCCATTTTTTCATTCCATATTTCTGGTAACTCGTCTACAGTTATTCTATCTTCCATGAGTGCTTTTTCAAGCTCATAGCGTAAAATAATATGTAAACAATAAGTTAATTCATCACTTTCAATACGTATAAGCGATTGTTTTGCTTGATTAACTGCAAAGTAAAAGTTGTCAAGAGAAACATGGTCAAATTGTCCTGTAGCATGTTTCTTCAATAGATCATAGTTTCGTTCCCAAAACCCGTAGTTCTTCCCGACAAACTTTTCCCAAAAAAGAGATTGTGATTCGTGAATACCCATTGATGTCCCTGAAGCAAGTGGTGTGCCAATTAAATCTTGAGCTATGTTTTGCTCATATAGTGCATGTCCACCTTCATGAATCGTTCCAAAAAGAGCGACTCGAAAGTCATTTTCATTGTATTTTGTCGTAACACGAACATCATTTGGATTAATTCCAATTGCAAATGGATGTACGGTTTCATCTAATCTACCGGCTTCAAAGTCATAACCAATTTCTTTTAATATATCAATACTTAATGCTTGTTGGTTCGCGCGGGGAAATTTTTCATAGAGAAAATCCGTCTTAGGCTGATGAGGTGATTCAGTGACTCCTTTAACAAGAGGAATTAATTGATCACGAAGCTCACCAAACACTTTATCAATTGTGTCAACAAAAACACCTGGCTCATAATCATCAAGAAGCGTATTATATGGGTGATGATCATATCCCCAATACCTAACAAAGCGCTTCTTAAATTCAACTAATTTCTTTAAATTCGGTTTAAATAATTCAAAGTCCGCTTTATTTTTTGCTTCTTCCCATAGAGATTCAGATTGTGATTGTAGCATCACATATTCCTTATGCTCTTCTTTTGGAATTTTCACGTTGCGTTCAAAATTTTTATAACATTCATCTACAGTTTTACGAGTAATATCAGTGAGCTTAGCATATACAGCTTCTTCCCGTAGCTTATTTAAGAAATCGCCCATCTGAGCAGAAGTGGAAAGAGAGAAAACCTCTGATGATAATGTTCCAATTACTTCTGAACGTTGATTAACTCCTTTTTTAGGTGCACCCGTTCTAGAATCCCAAGCTAGTAAAGCTAGCGCTTGACCATAATCTTCAATTTTTTTTACATATTGCCTAAAATCAGTCTCAAGCTTTTGCACTCGATCTGTCATGTCCATCATCACCTTTTTTCCTTAAATAATAATTAATTCCAATCTCTATCTTTCGACATCCGAATCGTTTTTCCTGCTTTTACTTTTGGTCTATAGATAAATCTCAATTGCTGTGCTATTGTTATTTTGAAAGCAAAGGAGGTCATTAAATGAACATCACCATTACTGATTCGGCAGGAGATTTATATAAAAAGGAAATGTCCCTTAGTGAAGGAGATTCACTTAGGCTCTATGTACGTGTTGGCGGAGTGGGGTCTGGAGGATTCTCGGTAGGTTTGATGCAAGATGAACCAACTCCTACATCTTATAAGATAGACAAGCAAGGAGTAACTTTTTTTGTAAATGAAGATGACTTTTGGTATTTAGATGGGATGACCATTGACTACAATGAAGACCTAGGTTATCTTGATTTTTCTAATCCAACATTCGATCAAATTGACCACCCAAATCAAAATAAGTAAGTAAATATAGAAGAAGGCGTCCAAATATAGGAACGCCTCCTTCTTTGTTTATTTTTTTGCCTCTTTTAATTGATGGTCCGCCTTCTCTAAAAGTTCATTAGACATCTCAAAAAAAGCTTGATCGACACCCGTTTGGTGAGACATCGCTTTATGAAGTTGTTGCTTAGCATCTTGTAGTGCATTTGTTGCAGCTGCAAGCTGTTCTTCATCCATGCTTCTTGTCGCTTTCCCTACCATATGCTCAGCTGATAATACCGACATTTCAACTTGCTTAATATCGTTAAAGCCTGATTGGTTAGACCCCTCGTTTGGCATCTTGGCTCCTCCTTAAATCAAAATGACAATTCAACATAAAGCTTGTCCAACTCCCCCTAAAAACATACAACAACTTATGCAACTCGGTTACAAAAAAAATTGAATTTGTAGGGATGAAATTTTCAGGCCTGGATATCATAATAACCGAGGAGCAGTTAAATTGCTTCTTGAGTCATCCACTTTAATCAAGTATTTTCACGAATCCAAAACGATGATGTTGACGATTGATCAACTCTTTATGAGGTGATTGCGTTGTACAGTGTCCAGAATTTTCTAGAGTGTTATTCGTAACATTTATGAAATGAGGGGTGTCTGTGAAAGACAATAATCGTTTCGGCCGCAGAAGAATTACGTTATAGGAAAAGCTTGAAGTTGACGATTTTATCTCTATGAGGTGATTGCATTGTACAGTATCCAGAAATTTCAAGAGTGTTATTCGTAACATTATGAAATGAGGGGTGTCTGTGAAAGACAATAATCGTTTCGACCGCAGAGTGTAATCTACATCGTAATGCTTAAACGATTTTAGTAACTCATTTATGAGGTGGTTGCGTTGAACAGTGTCCAGAATTTTCAAGAGTGTTATTTATAACATTTATGAAATGAGGGGTGTCTGT